>NZ_CP058278.1:3010266-3311293 GCF_013389455.1 Flavobacterium inviolabile
TTTTTGGCATTAGGTTATGTTTTTGATTTAGCTGTTAATTTCTCATTTGGTCTCCTTGCTGTGCAAAAGTTTCCTGACTTCGAACTCTCATTATTTTCAATGCATTATTTTATTTATTGTATGCCAAGCCGGGAGAGGGTTTCATTTTATTCCTGTATATAATCTATTGTAAGTTCTCTGTAATTTGGATATTTTGTTTTATCCAATTCCATACATATCATTGTTGATGCGGCTTCGCCTACTGGTTCACGGTTCCATTTAGGTTTGTAAATTATAAAAAGTGTATCGTTTTTAATTTCGGCTCTACAATTTTTTGCCTGAACCCAAATTCCACCGCCACCAATGATAAAAAAGTATTGAGCTTTTGTTTTGTAGAGACTATTCAAATTTCTTTTATTTAATTCTAAATCGTTAAAATGGACTTTCAAATTTATTGCGTCTTGTTTGTTATCAACCCACTTATTATATTTATCAATACTGTCAAATGGATTGCCAGCTACCTCTGAAAAAAGGAATTCACATTCATAAAATTTAAAATCTTCGTTTTTTTGTTTGCAACAAAAGAAAGTAAATACTATAAATAAAATTAAAATATTTTTCATAAACAAAATTTTAGTTTAACATTAAAAATTGCCTTTTAGTTTCTGTTCTTTGAAAATAGCATACAAAGCCGGCGGTTGGGGGAACGTCGCGCAAAAGTGGCGATGGTTTCCCGACTTATATATACCCGCTACTTTGTAGCGCATATCTGCTTTATTATGGATGTATATGCTCTCCATAATCAAGCACAGGTTTTTACAATAATACACAAAAAGGGACAATACGAGTGATCTATTTTGGTAAATTGAATTTTCTTTTTTTGAGAAAGTAAAAATTAAGCGATAAATTACATAAAAAAACATAGCCACTGTAATACAGTGGCTATGTTTTAATTTTTGTGGGCGATGAAGGGTTCAAACGCTCACGCCAGAAGGTGTTGTGTACAGTTTTTATTCATCAATCTGGAACTATATAAAAACCTCCATTTTTTCTTGCCAATCTTTTTAAATCGCGTTGTCTTTTTTTATCGCTAGTTCCGTCATTCCATTTTAATTTGACTTTATATTCATTACTATCAGTAATTATAATTTGCTCAGAATAGAAACCTACACACCTAGTTTCTAAAATTTCGCTTTTTTTACTTCTATTTCAAAATTTCCGTCCCAATCAGTTAATGTTTTTCTAACTGTGGTATTTTTATTTATTACGAGTATTTGTACAAACGGTAAAATGCCTATGTCATCAGAAACAGTACCTTTTACTTTTTTGGTTACCGCATCATTGTTTAGTTTTTGAGTAGAACAAGAAAATAAAAAAGAGAAAAACAGAAATAATATATAAATATTTTTCTTCATTATTGTTTGATAAATGCCGTTCCGCAGCAACCGCGTAATGTATCCCCAACAATTCTCATTGTATCAAAATCAACAAGCATGTAATCCTCTGTGCTTCTTTTGATATATATGTAATTATCTTTCTTTGAGTATTTAAAAGATTTTTTATAACCATTATTCCTATGGTTCGAATCCTCTGTATAATATAGGACATCGTCTTTAGAAAATTCGAGTATCCCATATGTTGTTGTCATTTCACCACCACCGTTTGAATATTCAGCACAACTTTCTCTTTTTTCAACGAACTTTTCAATCCCAAGTATTTTATATCCGTAAAAATTGAATACCAGAACAGCAATTAAAAGAGATACAATAAACATTAATATTTTTGATTTCATTTGAATATTTAATTTTTCTATAAATTTTACAGCGTTATGATTAAGCAGTTTCATAAAATAGCATACAGCTACTAAATAATGTTGTACCAAAGAAAAAGCCTCACTAGGAAATCCTAGTGAGGCTTGAGTTTTCTTGTGGGCGATGAGGGGTTCGAACCCCCGACCCCCTCGGTGTAAACGAGGTGCTCTGAACCAGCTGAGCTAATCGCCCTATTTTGTTGTTGTCATCAGTAATTGTGTTCCTGATTACGAGTGCAAATATAGGCAAGATATTTAACTCTGCAAGCTTTTCGGAAAAAAAAATTATTCTTTTTTTACATCTTTTACAATCACCTTATCCGAGTAGTTCACGATGGAAACCGTAATATTTTCATTATTAGCGTTTTTGCCTTCCACTATGTATAATTTACCTTTGTCAAGCGGTTTGTTACTTTTTGAAAAATCAACGTCACCATACTCCAATGTTTTCTTAATATCGTCCATCGACACCCATTTTTCATTGAATTTAGCAGTCGTTTCAGCCGAATAACTGATCGGTTTGCTTCTCAAATCTTTTAAAACTCGGCAATTTGGCAAATAACAAAACTCGGCTTTCTTCTCTTTTAAGAAAAAAGTAAGGAACATTGAACCTATTAACAATCCAAATAAGTAATAGGCTAAACGGAATTTAAATTTCATATTTTTTTAATTTGTGCAAAAGTAATCATTTGTTTCGGGCTAACCCAGAACAACTTACTTTAAAAAACGATAAGGTTGATATCCCGGTACGGAATTGAAAACCAATCGGCAACCGACTTGTTTGTTAAGATGCCGTGGTAAAAATAAATCCCGTTTTTAAGTCCTCTGTTGCATCGGATAGCGCTTTCTATACCGCCGTCTTCGGCAATCTGCAAAAGAAACGGACTGATGATGTTGCTAATCGACATGGAAGCGGTCTTGGAATAACGGGAAGGGATATTGGGAACACAATAATGAACAACATTGTGTTTTATAAACGTTGGTTTTTCGTGGGTGGTTACTTCAGAAGTTTCAAAGCAGCCGCCGGTATCAATACTTACATCAATGATGATGGCCCCTTTTTTCATGTTTTCCACCATCGTTTCCGAAACAATAATCGGTGCGCGGTTTTTTCCTTTCATGCAGCCAATAGCCACATCACAGCGCATTAACGATTTCAGCAATGATTTTTCCTGTATGGTCGATGTAAATATTCTTTGATTTAAAGTATTCTGAAGGCGTCTCAGCTTCGTTATCGAATTGTCGAAAACCTTGACACTTGCGCCCAGCCCAATTGCTGTACGGGCTGCATATTCGGCTACCGTTCCGGCTCCTAAGATCACAACTTCCGTTGGACGCACACCGGTGATATTGCCCAATAACAATCCTTTTCCAAAAGACTGGTTGATCATTAATTCGGCAGCAATCAGTACGGAAGCGGTTCCTGCGATCTCACTCAGCGATTTTACGGCCGGATAGGAACCGTCTTCATCTTTGATAAATTCAAAAGCCAAAGCGGTAATCCTCTTTTCCGCCAGCGCTTCAAAATAGGTCTTTTTCTGCGTTTTTAGCTGAATGGCTGAGATAACGATTGTCTGCGGGTTCATCAGGTGGATCTCGTCTATTGTAGGCGGTTCCACTTTTAAAATCATCGGGCAGCTGAAAACTTTCTTGCGGTCTTTGGTGATCTCCGCTCCTGCTTCACTGTATTCCTTATCTGAAAAACTGGAGCTTTCTCCGGCTCCGGCTTCCATCAGTACGCGATGTCCGTGATAGGTCAGCGAATTAACCGCATCGGGTGTCAAACAAATTCTTCTCTCCTGATAGGAAACTTCCTTAGGAATTCCGATGAAAAGTTCACCTTTTTGTTTCGCTATTTCCAGCTTTTCTTCTTGGGGAAGTAATTGTTGTCTTGTAAATGGACTTAATGACATGATTTACGCAATAATTTGCACTAAAGTACAACTTTTTTTGTGATAAATTATTTTTAATGAAATACTTACAAAGTAAAAATTCCGCTTAATTTTTCAGCTCTAAAAAACGTTTTCCGTTTGGCAGTAATTTAATATGAATGGCAGCATGGTCAATCGGTATCAGATTTGGTGTTTTTTCCGGCCATTCAATAAAACACCAGTCACCGGAATAGAAATATTCATCGATACCCATATCGTAAGCTTCTTCTTCACTGTTTAACCGGTAAAGGTCAAAATGATAGATCTTCTCACCGCTTTTGCCTTCATATTCGTTGACCAATGAAAAAGTAGGACTGCTCGCCATATCCTGAACGCCCAGTTCCTTAACCAATACCTTAATTAAGGTTGTTTTCCCTACGCCCATTTCGGCATGGAAAGTAATTACTTTTTTCAGGTTCTGGGATAATATTTGTTTGGCAACATCTTGGATTTCATCCAATGAGAAGGTTATTTGCATAGAGGTATCGATAAAAAACAAATATACTTATTTTATTGAAATCACATTACATAATTTCTTACACAATAACTGTTTAAGGGATAGCGGCTATCCCTTAAACAGTTAGTCTTTATTTCGGATTAAATATCAGAAACGGAATGATCATTTCTTCAAGCGAAATACCGCCGTGCTGATACGTATTTCTGTAGTAACTTACGTAGTGGTTGTAATTGTTCACATACGCCAGGAAGAGGTCGTTTTTAGCAAATATATACGAACTGCTCATGTTGATTGCCGGCAATCCGATCTTTTTAGGATCTTTTACCGCATAAACATCTTTATCTTCATAAGTAAGGCTTCTTCCCGTTTTGTAACGCAGGTTCAGGCTGGTATTTTTATCCCCGATCACTTTGGAAGGATTTTTACAGTTAATCGTTCCGTGGTCGGTCGTTAAAATCAATTTAAAGCCCTGCTGTTGTGCCAATTGAATAATTTCCAGTAAAGGGGAATTCCGGAACCAGCTCAGCGTTAAGGAACGATATGCCTTATCATTGGAAGCCAGCTCTTTTACCACATCCATTTCTGTTTTGGCATGCGATAACATGTCTACAAAATTATAGACAATCGTGGTCAGGTCATTTCCTTTTAATCCTTTAAAATTATCAACCAGTTTTTTACCGTCTTTAAAATTGGTAATCTTATAATATTCCTGCTTGATATCGATACGTAGTCGTTTTAACTGCTCGGTAAGGAATTCGCCTTCAAAAAGGTTTTTTCCGCCTTCGTCTACATCATTTTTCCAATATTGCGGATACATTTTCTCCATTTCCAAGGGCAGTAAGCCAGAAAAGATAGCATTACGGGCATATTGCGTTGCCGTTGGCAGAATCGAATAGTAGCTTACTTCTTTTTCTAGCTTGTAATGATTATTCACCACACTTTCAAAAGCCTTCCACTGGTCATAACGCAGGTTGTCGATCACAACAAACAATATCGGCATTTCTTTTTTTCGCAGTTCCGGTACCACCAGTTCTTTGAATAACTGGTGAGACATGATAGGTGCCTCTTCTTTCGGGTCAAACCAGTCCTCGTAGTTCTTTTCGATAAACTTTCCGAACTGCGAATTGGCTTCCAGCTTCTGGCTTTCCAAAATTTCAACCATACTCTGGTCTTCAATATTTTCAAGTTCCATCTCCCAGAAAATAAGACGCTTGTACATTTCTATCCAGTCTTCATACGAATTTACCATGGCCATATCCATCGCAATTTTCCGGAATTCTTTCTGGTAGTCTAAGGTCGTTTTTTCCGATATCAGTCGGGAGTGATCCAGGTTTTTCTTTAAACTCAGCAGGATCTGATTCGGGTTAACCGGTTTGATCAGGTAATCGGCAATTTTGGAACCTATCGCCTCTTCCATAATATATTCTTCCTCACTCTTGGTAATCATGATTACCGGAACTGAGGATTTCTTTTCTTTAATTTCCGCAAGGGTTTCCAGTCCGCTTAACCCCGGCATATTCTCGTCTAGAAAAACGATGTCGAAGTTTTCATCATCAAATATATCAATAGCATCCTGCCCGTTGTTACAGGTTGAAACGCTATACCCTTTTTTCTCTAAGAATAATATATGTGGCTTTAACAAATCGATCTCGTCATCTACCCATAGTATTTTTATATTGCTCATATTTTTCTTTTTTTATTGGAATTCAACTGCAATTTATGTTTTTAAGAACTCCGCGAGGTTAAAATTATTATAAAACTAATCGCAAATACCTGTGATTTTTATTCGTGAAGCGATTAAAGCCTCCCAACGGCACTACAGCCATTCGGGCGCAGTTTGGTAATCTTCCGGAAAATAGGTCAAATACTGAACCATTCTGGGTACTTTTCCGTGATTCGGACTGGCACAATGCGGCAATGCCTGATGCCAGATGATAAAATCACCGGTTTTCCCGGTTATCGGAACCGGCTGTAATGTTTTTAGTGCTGTTTCTCTCAGGTTACTACCGGGCTGCTGGGCATGAATCCAGTTTTCAATCTGGTTGTGAAAACCCGGCACACAATGAAAAGCACCGTCCTCCGGACCACAGTCGGTTAAATACAATAATCCCTGCAGGCCAAACGGGATCGGTAATTTCAAACTTACATCCCAATGCAGCGGACTGCCTAAAAAAGTATAATGAGCCGTTTCCGGCGGATTAAAGCTAACCTTATCGATGGTCTTGTAAATCCGGTCGGTTTTGTATAACTGTTCGTAAGCTTTTTTGATCCGGGGCGACTGACGGTTTTTATTCAGTGTCGGATGATCCGAAAAAGTAAGCATCAGTCCCCGCTGTTCGTCATGGCTTTTATACCAGCTTGCCTCCTGTTCCGGATGCATGCCTAAAAACTCCCATATTGCCTGTTGGGTTGCCTCACAATCCGGATCGGAAATAGCATTTTTCACAATCACATAACCGTTTTCTTCCCAGAACTGTAAATCTTCGGCTGTCAGCACATCCGCTGTTGTAACATCTTCAGCATCCGTATCGATATTGGTACGTGTTTTTACCCATTCCTGAAAAGTGTTCAGGTCTGGTTTTTCAAAATACAGATACCGTATGGCTTCCTCCATACTTATTCCCAGGCGATACAATGTTTCTATCTCCTGGTTCCACAGATTATCATCCGTTGGTTCCGGTGAAAGCGCCCGCTTCCAAAGCTGCTCCAGAATTAACTGTTCCAGAATTAACTGTTCCATAAGTTCGGAATATAAAAATTTAACACTCAAATGTAAAGAATTTAGTACTAATACAGTTGATAGAATGTAATAATTTATAAGAATATTTCTTAGCCCTTTTAGTGATTATATTGGCAATAATATACTGAAATACCCAATCGATTTTTAAGATACCAAAGACTTAAGCAACAATTAATATATTTGTCAAATAAGTTTCCATACTATGAACGATACATTTGCTCCAAAAATAAACCGGCAGGAGTTTCAAAAAACCATTTTGAAATTTCAAAACAACGAAGGTGCTAACACTGGTATTATCAATATTATAGCATCCGAAATTAAGAATGCTGAAACAGCCATTTTTTATGATGCGTTTATCACTCTTTGCAAACAGTATCACGTTGATGTAAAATGTTATGAAGAAACGAAAGAGGGACAAACTTCCTGTACAATCATAATCAAAAAAGACAATTATGATTATTATTCCATGTCCTATACAGCCCGTGATAAAGACGTCACTCTTGCATTAGCCACAAAATTATATGAGGTCCTTTCCATTCAGATTCAGAATGAGCAGTTTATCAAAAGTATAAAAAGATAAGCCCTGTTTATAAGACTTTGCTACCTAATCCAAAAGAATAATATGCCCTGCCTGTTTTCCCGGATATCGCTGCTGTTTTAACCTACCCCGTTACTTTACCCCAAAAAGTACAATTAATTCCCATAATTATACCGTTTTTTCCATTGTTACCGTTCGAACTTTGTCCTACTAAAACGGATAATAATGAATACAACTGCCTTTTTATTGCTGCGCCTTGCCATTGGGGCAAGTATGTTCGGACATGGCCTGGTACGGTTGCCAAAACTTAACGCTTTCAGTTCCTGGATGACGGGAAATTTTGAAAACACCCTGTTACCCCAAATAATAGTGCTGCCGTTCAGTTATGTTTTGCCCATAGCCGAATTTGGCATCGGACTACTGCTATTATTGGGATTATTTACAAAACTGCAGCAACACTGGGTGCCATCGTGATGATCCTGCTACTTATCGGAACTGCTTTAATCGAAAACTGGGAAGCAATTCCTTCCCAACTGATACACGTATTGTTTTTTGCGCTGTTACTGCAATTTACAGACCGCAACACTTTTGCAATGGATATGCTTATTAAAAAATAATTATTATGGAAACCCGAAGAAATTTTATAAAAAAGGGAAGCCTTATAGGACTTGCCGGCATGGTACAGCCTATGGATGCTTTTTCGGCTCTCAACGGACAGCCCGAAACAACAGCACAGTACACCAACTCCAGATGGGCAGACGGTTCCCGATTGGTCGTTTCGGTCTCCATGCAGTTTGAAGCCGGCGGACAACCGGAAAATGCCGAAAGTCCGTTCCCGCAAAACCTGGACAAAGGATTCCGGGATCTGCCTACCAATACCTGGTATGATTACGGTTATAAGGAAGGGATTCCGCGTATGCTCGACAACTGGGACAAACTGGGTATTAAAGTTACTTCCCACATGGTTGGAACCGCCGTTTTAAAAAATCCGCAATTAGCAAAAGAAATTGTGCAACGCGGACACGAAGCCGCCGCACACGGCATGAGCTGGTCATCCCAATACAATATGCCGTATGAAGAAGAAAAAAAGTTCATCCTGGACGGTGTTAATGCCGTAAAAAAAGTAACCGGATTTACCCCGGTGGGTTATAATGCCAACTGGCTGAGACGAGGAGAAAACACGCTGAATATCCTACAGGAACTGGGATTTTTATACCATATAGACGATTTAAGCCGTGACGAACCTTTTATCATTCAGGTAAAGAACAAAGATTTTGCAGTGGTACCTTACACGCTGCGCAATAACGATATTGTATTGGTAGAAGGTAAAAACTTCTCCGCCGATCAGTTTCTGAACCAGGTAAAAATGGAATTCGACCAGTTATATGCCGAATCGGAATTCCGACGCCGGCAGCTTTCGGTAAGTTTTCACGACCGTATTGGCGGAACGCCCCAAATGGTACAGGCCGCAAAAGAACTTTTCACCTATATGCAAAAACACAAAGGAGTGGCATTCAAACGCAAAGACGATATTGCCAAAATGGCTTTAGCCGATAAAACAACCCTTAGAGAATAAGCATCAAAACCCCGGATTACGGGGTTTTATTATTAATTTTCTCATAAAAAAGTAAAGAGTACCCAACGCAATAAAAATATTTTTATCTTTACATCGTGAAATGGTTAACCCTCATATTATCTTTTTACTTTGTACTGCTGGCAAGTATTCCTTGTGCCGATGCAGCCGTTAACCATGCCCATAATACAACCTCAAAAGAAACAACTTCGAATCACGATAAACACACACACGATCAGCAAAACGATTTGTGTTCCCCTTTTTGTGTTTGTAATTGTTGCGGTGCCCAGATCATGAACTATGCGCCCGAGATTGTTTTTAACCTTTCAGTAGTTACTGCCGAAATCGAAATTCAATTGCCAAACTATCAGTCGGTATTTACTTCTGATTTTTATGATACTATCTGGCAACCCCCTCAAATAGTATAATGAACCCGAACTTCATCGGGTAAGAAAGTGCTGTAGCATTGCTGCAAAGTACAACAGCGGTTTGCTGTTACTGTTCTTATTCATTATATATACAAAATGTTAGATAAAATAATTCATTTTAGTATCAATAATAAATTTATTATTGGTCTTTTCACGTTGATACTGATTGTTGTAGGCGGCTATTCTGCCTATACGCTTCCTATTGATGCCTTACCGGATATTACAAACAATCAGGTACAGATCATCACCAGTTCGCCCACTCTGGCAACGCAGGAAGTCGAACAGTTCATCACCTATCCCATCGAGCAATCGGTTAAACCCATTCCTAAAATTGTGGAGCTTCGTTCCATTAGCCGTTTCGGATTGAGTGTGGTGACCGTTGTTTTTGAAGAAGATGTGGATATTTACTGGGCAAGAGCCCAGATTTCCGAACGCATTAAAGAAGCCGAAAATGCCATCCCAAAAGGTGTCGGTACACCCGAAATGGCACCGGTGAGTACCGGTTTGGGCGAAATATACCAATATGTGGTATTTCCCGAAAAAGGATATGAAAACAAATATGACGCTACCCAGCTGCGCACCATCCAGGATTGGATTATCAAACCGCAGCTCATTGGTACCAAAGGAGTTGCTGAAGTAAACACCCTTGGCGGCTATCTGAAACAATACGAAATTGCCGTTCAGCCGGACAAGCTGAAAAGCATGAACACCACCATTTCCGAAATATTTGATGCCCTGGAAGTGAATAATGAAAATACCGGCGGTGCCTATATTGACAAAAAACCGTATGCCTATTTTATCCGCGGTATCGGTATGGTCAACGGTATAGACGACATCAATAAAATTGTGGTTAAAAACCAAAACGGTATTCCGATCCTGATCCGCGATGTGGCCAAAGTACAGATTGGCAGCAGTATTCGCTATGGTGCTGTAACCAAAGACGGAAAAGGCGAAGAAGTGAGCGGTATGGTCATGATGCTGAAAGGAGAAAACAGCGGCCAGGTGGTTACCCGCGTAAAGGAAAAAATGGAACAGATTAAAAAGTCGTTACCGAAAGGTGTGAGTATCGAACCTTTTATGGATCGTACCAAACTGGTAAACAAGGCCATCAGTACCGTTGAAAAAAACCTGATTGAAGGAGCTTTAATTGTAATCTTTATACTGGTATTGCTGCTTGGCAACTGGAGAGCCGGACTGGTCGTTGCCTCCGTTATTCCGCTATCCTTGCTTTTTGCCATTTCGATGATGCGTCTTTTCGGTGTGAGCGGTAACCTGATGAGCCTCGGAGCTATCGACTTCGGACTGATCGTTGACGGTGCCGTTATTATCGTAGAGGCCATTATCCACAGGCTGCAGGTGAGCAATAAAGGAAAACTTACCACAAAACAGATGAATGAAGAGGTCTTTGAAGCCGCCTCAAAAATAAGAAGCAGTGCCGCTTTTGGCGAAATCATTATCCTGATCGTTTACCTGCCGATTTTAGCTTTGGTAGGCATCGAAGGAAAAATGTTCGGACCAATGGCACAAACGGTTTCATTTGCTATTCTTGGTGCTTTTATATTGTCCCTAACATACGTGCCGATGATGAGTTCCTTAGCTTTAAAGAAAGAAACCGGACACAAGAAAAACATCAGCGACAGGATAATTACCGGCTTATACAACTTTTATGCCCCGCTTTTAGAAAAGGCATTGCGGGTAAAAGGCGCTATAATAGCGGTAGCCATTGGCTTATTTGCCGCAGCATTGTTCGTTTTCAATTCGTTGGGAGGCGAATTTATCCCGACCTTAGATGAAGGGGACATCGCAACCCATTTGATCATTGCTTCCGGTAGTTCGCTGTCGCAGGAAATTGAAGCGACCACTAAAGCGGAACAAATTTTAAAAGCCAAATTCCCGGAAGTTAAAATGATCGTAACCAAAATCGGTAGTGCTGAAATTCCAACCGATCCGATGCCGATCGAAGCCGGCGATATGATTATTTTACTGAAAGATAAAAGCGAATGGACATCGGCGAAGACCAAAGAGGAATTAATGCAACAAATGGAAAAGGCACTGGAAGATATTCCAGGTGCTACAACCGAGTTCTCCCAACCTATTCAAATGCGTTTTAACGAGTTAATGACCGGTGTGCGGAGTGATGTTGCCATTAAAATATTCGGGGATGATATCGAAATGCTGGTTAGCAAAGGTGACGAAGTCATGCAGCTTATCAACGGAATTTCGGGAGTATCGGATGCCAAACTGGAACGTGTGGCGGGATTACCGCAAATTACGGTTCGTTACAATAAAGACAAACTGGCTTTATACGGTTTAAAAATCGGCGATCTGAACAAGGTAATCCGTATGGGATTTGCCGGGGAAGCTGCCGGACTGGTTTATGAAGGCGAAAAGCGATTTGATCTGGTCGTACGCCTGGACAGCGACAGTCGCCAGGATATTTCCAATTTAAAAGCACTGTTTATCACACTGCCCTCCGGAAATCAGATTCCGTTAGAGCAGGTTGCCGATATTAATTTTGAAGACGGCCCGATGCAGATTAGCCGTGAAGACGGAAAACGCCGTATTGTAGTTGGCTTTAACGTTCGCGGTGCCGATGTGAAATCAGTAGTGGAAAAAATCCAGGCAAAACTGGATGCACAGCTAAAACTTCCCGATGGTTATTTCGTGACTTACGGCGGTCAGTTTGAAAACCTTATTGATGCCAACAAGCGTTTGGCGATAGCCGTTCCGGTTGCTTTAGCGCTAATTTTTGTTTTGCTGTATTTCACCTTTAAATCCGTTAAACAATCGATCCTGATATTTACCGCAATTCCGTTATCGGCTATTGGTGGTGTCTTTGCCTTATGGCTTCGGGACATGCCGTTCAGTATTTCGGCCGGTGTAGGCTTTATTGCCCTTTTCGGCGTGGCCGTATTAAACGGAATCGTGCTGATAGGCTATTTCAACCAGCTAAAAGCGGAAGGCATGCACAATGTTTATGACCGTATCAAAGAAGGAACCAAAGTCCGCCTGCGTCCGGTTATAATGACTGCTTCCGTAGCCTCTTTAGGATTCCTGCCGATGGCGATTAGTTCCAGTGCCGGTGCCGAAGTGCAAAAACCGCTGGCAACCGTAGTTATCGGCGGACTGATTACTGCTACACTGCTCACTTTAATCGTATTGCCGATACTGTACCTGTATTTTGAGAAAGGGATCGGGGAAAAGCAAGGGGATGTGTAAGGGGCGAAAAGGCAAGAGGCAATTAGTAATTGGCAAAAAGCAAAAAAGCAATTGGCAAAGGGCAATTGTAAAACAATGAACAACATTAAATTCAGGGCTTATGGGAGCGACAAGTTTTAAAGAAACAACCGTATATAAAAAGGCTTTTTCACTGGCGATGGACATTTTTGAAATGTCGAAATCTTTTCCGGTCGAAGAGCGTTATGCGCTGACCGATCAGGTGAGAAGAAGCTCGAGAAGTGTCTGTGCAAATCTTGCTGAAGCCTATCGGAAAAGGCAGTATCCCGCTCACTTTGTTTCAAAACTTTCCGATTGTGATATGGAAAATTCCGAAACTTCCGTCTGGATCGATTTTGCCTTTTCCTGTAATTACCTGAAAGAAGAAATAAAAGCAGCCTTACTATCCAAAAATGAAGAAGTCGGACGATTGCTACATCACATGATAAACAATCCTCAAAAATATTAAACAATGAAAAAGATATTCAATATAAAAACAGACCATTGGCAAAGAAACATCCATAAAGACCAATCTGTGCAAAACAATGAGCACAAAACAAACCGGAATTATACTATTTATTCCCGTTCCGGCTTTGCCCCTTGCCCCTTGCCCCTTGCTTTTTACTCCTTGCCTTTTACCCCTTGCCTTTTGCTATTTACCTTTTGCCTCTTCCTCCTCCCGTCAAAAAGCATCGCGCAGACAGTACAGCCGCTGGATCTAAAACAGGCGATCGAACTGGGTTCTAAGAATAACCTGAATATTCAGGCTTCCGAACTGGAAAGCAAAATGCATGCACAGCTGAAAGGTTCTGCTTTTGAAATTCCCAAAACAGAAGTATCGGGTACATTCGGACAAATCAACTCGAATGCAAAAGATAAAAGTTTCAGTATTTCACAGAGCTTTAATCCGTTTCAGTATGGCGCCAAAAAGAGCCTGCTGAATGAAAACAATGCTGCCGGACAGTTAAAAGTGAAAGTGACCAAGCAGGAAACAACTTTTAATATCCGTCAGTCCTGGAATGCGATGCTGTATTATACCAAACAGAATCAGTTGCTGGAAAACCAAAACAAGCTGATGGAAAAGTTTGTCAAAGCTGCTTCACTAAAGTTTCAGACCGGTGAAACCAATTCGCTGGAAAAAACCGTCGCCATTGCCAAACAACAGGAATTACAACAGTTAATCAAACAGAATGATGCTAAAATATGGGTTGAAAAATCCAGAATAAAAGCGCTGATCAACCGGGATACCGACTTCACTCCTGCCGATACTGCTTTTGTTGCCTTATCTGCTTTAAGTGTTGCCGACAGTTCAATGATCAAACAAAACAGTGCAATACAACTGGCAGTAAAACAGGTACATATAGCAGAGGCTTTCAAAAAAGTGGAAAAAGCAACCTTATTTCCCGATATCACTGCCGGCTATGCCATTCAGTCCATCACCGGAAACCAGGAAGTAAACGGACAGGCGGTTTATTATGATGCTTCTCCCCGTTTTCAGACATTCTCGGTAGGATTGGCATTGCCTATTTTTGCCGGAAGTTCCATCGCTAAAACAAAAGCAGCCCAAACGAATATCGATGTTCAGAAAAAAAATGCTGCCTATCTGGAAAATCAGCTTAAAAGCCAGTTCCAACAGCAAATCCAGGAACTGCAAACCTATCAGTCTTTAGTGGATTATTACAAAAACACTGCCTTGCCCAATGCAAAGAAAATCAGTAATAATGCAACCAAAGCCTATCAGAATGGCGATATCTCCTATGTAGAATATGTGCAAAGCATTGAAACCGCATTGAACATCCAGCTGAACAACAGCAATGCGATTCATAATTTCAACCAGACGGCTATCAACATTCAATACCTAATCAACAATTAAGACGATGAAAAAATCAAATCTAATATATTTAAACATTGCCGGATTAGCGATCATCGGCCTTGTCCTCTATTTCGCCTTACGCCATACCCATACGGAAGGCGATGGTCATGAACACGGTACGGAGAAAACTACCGGAAAAGAAGCGGCTACTGTTAACAAAGAAGTCGAACTAAACGAGGCGCAGTTTAAGGCTGCCAATGTAGAATTGGGAACCTATGCCTTAAAAAACCTGAGTGAGGTTATTAATGCCAACGGTTATACCAAACTGCCGCCGCAAAACCAGGCGGATGTTTCCGTGCACATGCCGGGTGTGGTAAAAACCATTACGGTTATTGAAGGGCAATATGTTCGGAAAGGACAGGTACTGGCCACTATAGAAAGCCCGGAATTCACTAAATTACAGGAGGCTTACCTGACTTCAAAAAGCAATCTGGAGTTTTTAAGTCAGGAGTTTAACCGACAAAAAACGCTGAGCGAAGAAGAAGTCAATTCGAAAAAGGTTTTCCAGAAAACAAAAGCTGAATATCAAATTGAAAAGGCGCGTTTTAACTCCCTTCAAAAACAGTTAGGTGTGTTGAACATTCAATCGGGAAATACTGCGGTAACTTCGGTTCCGGTATTGGCGCCCATTTCAGGTTATACCACCGAAATCAATGTTAAGATCGGTAGTAATGTCGAAGTGGGTAAACCGATATTAAGCATCGTTGACAATTCCAAATTGCATGTGGATCTGCTGGTATATGAAAAAGATCTGCACAAAGTAAAACAGGGACAAAACGTTCAGCTGGTATTGACAAATCAGAACAATACCGCGATAAAAGGAACTATTTTCAGCGTTGGTAAGGCTTTTGAAAATGAAACCAAATCGGTAGCGGTTCATGCCGATATCAACAATGAAAAAAATGCACTGATTCCGGGTATGTATGTAAATGCTTTAATCGACATCGGAACCAATGCCGTACAGTCACTTCCAGTGGAAGCCATCGTAAAAGCCGACGGTCGTGAATTTATGTTTGTACTGGAAGAAGGTCATGAAGAAGCGGCCCACGACAGCGAAAAAGGACATTCGCATGAAGACGGCCACCAACATGATGACAACGAAGGAAAGACATTTCATTTCCAAAGGGTTGAAATTAAAACGGGTACTTCTCAGTTAGGATACATCCAGGTTACTCCGTTGCAAAAAATAGATCCAAAGGCTAAAATTGTTTTAAAAGGTGCCTATTATTTACAAAGCCATTTAATTAAAAATGAAGGCGGTGGCGACCATTCACACTAAAAAAGAACGACAATGATAACATTTCTCAGATTTTATCTGCCCCTATATTTGGTCCTGTATTTACTGGTAAGCTTTTTAGTGCCTACTTACAAAACATACCGGCAAACCGGGATTAATCCGGTTACTTTCGGTAAAAGCGATTCCGCTCACGATTATATCGGCGGTGTCATGAAAATATTAATCGGCCTGCTGCTTGCTGCGGTGCTGTTGTTTTCATTCGGTTCCGATGCCTACCTGTTTACATCACCTGTGCTGTTTCTGGAGCATTCCTACCTGCAGCTAACCGGCTTAGTGCTTATTCACGTTTCGCTGATCTGGATTGCAATCGCCCAGTATCAGATGAGTACGTCCTGGCGCATTGGCATTGATGAAACGCATAAAACAACCCTGCGTACGAACGGTTTATTCAGCATCAGCAGGAATCCTATTTTTCTGGGAATGATTATCAGTGTTTTCGGGTTGTTTTTAATTCTTCCGAATGCTATTACGTTCTTCTGCACGTTGATGACCTATTTTATGATCCAGATACAGGTCCGGCTGGAAGAAGTTTTTCTGACACAGCAGCATGCATTGGAATACAGCCTGTACAAACAAAAAGTAAGACGATTTCTTTAATTTATAACGATAAAAACCTAAACAATGAGACCATTTTTAAAAAGTATTTTAGTAGTTGCGTTCCTATCCCTTTCCTCTTTAACGGCCAAAGCCCAGGTTCAGAAAGCTGTTATAAAAACTGCTATCGTTTGCGATCATTGCAAACAATGTGAAACCTGCGGCGGTTTGCTGGAAAAGAAATTAATCCGCCACAAAGGGATACAGATGATTACATTAGATGAAACCAAAATGACAATCACGGTTATTTATAATTCTAAAAAAACCGATTTAAACAGCATTAAAACCGCAATCAGTTTATTGGGTTATGATGCTGATGATATCAAAGCCGATCCGAAAGGATATGAAAATTTAGACGGTTGTTGTAAAGCATAAAGGAAACATTTTTGTTAACTTTAGGACAACTCCAAGTACTCATTCATAATACCGAAAATTATGAAAAAAGAACACCAATATCATTCAGAAGCCGAACAGATATGCTGTGCGGTTGATGAAAAAGTAAATTCAAAAAAACATCATGACCACGATCATGATCATGATCACGACCATAGTCACGATGGCGATGGCGGCTGGAAAATGTTCCTGCCGGCTATCCTTTCCTTTGTGCTGTTAATGATTGCCATCGGGATTGACAACTATTTTCCTATAGCGGTCTTTTCAGGCTGGGTACGCATCGGCTGGTATATCCTTGCCTATTTACCGGTGGGATTACCGGTTTTAAAAGAGGCGTTCACCGCGATAAAAAGAGGCGACATTTTTACGGAATTCCTTCTGATGTCCATTGCCACTTTGGGTGCTTTTTATATCAAACAGTATCCGGAAGGTGTAGCGGTAATGTTATTTTACGCTATAGGCGAATTGTTTCAGACTCTGGCCGTAACCCGTGCCAAATCGAATATTAAAGCCTTATTGGATCAGCGTCCGGATACGGCTACCGTAATCGTTGATGACAATGCGGTCAGTAAAAAAGCGGAGGAAATTAAGATCGGAGAAATTATTCAGTTAAAACCGGGAGAAAAACTGGCTTTGGACGGGAAACTGCTTTCCGCTTCGGCTACATTTAATACTGCAGCTTTAACCGGGGAAAGCAAGCCCGATTCCAAACAGCAGGGAGAAACGGTACTGGCCGGAATGATCAACCTCAACACGATTGCTTTAGTAGAAGTGACTACCGCTTATATCGACAGTAAACTGTCCAAAATCCTGGAAATGGTTCAGGATGCCACTGCTAAAAAAGCACCTACGGAGTTATTTATCCGCAAGTTTGCAAAGATCTATACACCTATAGTTGTTTTCTTAGCCATTGGGATCTGTCTGTTGCCGATGCTTTTCGTGTCCGATTATGTTTTTAACGAGTGGCTGTACCGCGCCCTGGTTTTCTTAGTGGTTTCCTGCCCCTGTGCACTGGTTATTTCCATTCCGTTAGGCTATTTTGGCGGAATTGGCGCTGCCAGCAAAAACGGCATCCTCTTTAAAGGCTCTACCTTTCTGGACGTAATGGCTTCCATTCAGACAGTCGTGATGGATAAAACCGGAACACTGACCAAAGGCGTTTTTAAAGTGCAAAAAGTGGTGGCGGCTACCGTTTCGGAAAAGGAATTGATACAATACACCGCTGCGCTCGAAACGAAATCGACCCATCCGGTTGGAACAGCCATTATTGAATATGCCAACGGACTGGAAAAAGGCGTTACCATTACCGATGTGGAAGAAATTGCCGGACACGGTTTAAAAGGTAAAGCAGACGGTAAGACCATTCTTGCCGGTAATGTAAAACTGCTTAAAAAGTTTGGTATTGCTTATGATACCGCTATTGAAAATACGCCTTATACCATTATCGTTATTGCGATAAATGAGCAGTATGCGGGTTATTTCCTGATTGCCGATGAAATAAAAGAGGATGCCAAAACGGCTGTTGACAGTCTGCACCGTCTGAATATTAAAACGGTAATGCTTTCGGGCGATAAACAGGCGGTGGTTGATGCTGTTGCCCGGGAGCTGAATATTGATGCTGCCCACGGTGATTTACTGCCGGAAGACAAAGTCCGAAAGGTAGAAGAACTGAAAAAACAAAACCTGAAACTGGCTTTTGCGGGCGATGGTGTTAACGATGCTCCTGTAGTGGCTTTAGCCGATGCCGGTATTGCCATGGGCGGTCTGGGCAGTGATGCTACGATAGAAACGGCCGACATTGTCATTCAGAACGATCAGCCTACAAAAATATTTACCGCCATATCCATTGGTAAAAAAACCAGGCAGATTGTCTGGCAGAATATCAGCATGGCCTTTATTGTTAAAGCCGTTGTGCTGATTTTAGGTGCCGGAGGATTAGCTACCATGTGGGAAGCTGTTTTTGCTGACGTTGGTGTGGCATTACTCGCCATTTTAAATGCCGTAAGAATACAGAAAATGAAATTTTAAAATACAAAGTCCGCTATACAGCGGACTTTTTTATATCCTGAAATCTTATACAAATTTGCCGGAATTTTATAAGTCCTTTCTGTTTGGTCACTCTTATTTTTATGGTTCTAAAAGACAACCCATGAAACCCCTACAACCAAATGAAATAAGCAGGCAGTTACGCAAACCGGAAGGTGAAAACGGCATTACTGTTGGGAATGATATGAATACATCCAACAAACAGCTTTACCTGGATTTGTTTGCCCTGCTGGAAATTCAGGATAACGATCATATACTGGAAATCGGTTTTGGCAATGGCAGGCACTTTCCGGAGTTTTTTAAGCCACACACAAACGTCACTTTGTACGGTCTGGACTATTCGGATGTAATGTGTGCCGAAGCGGCTAAAAATAACGCCGAACAAATCACTAAACAACAAATAAAGCTGCAATGCGGCGATGCCAAAGACACATTCTATGCCGAAAATCAGTTTGACAGTATCGTTGCGTTGAACACGATCTATTTCTGGGAACCTTTGCCGGATTACCTCAACGCGATATACCGCATTTTAAAACTGGGCGGAAAACTGTATATCGGCTACCGTCCGGAACGGGCTCTTGCCGGTGTGGATTTTGTACAGGAAGGTTTTTCACTATACAATGAAGCTGTTTTAAACGGCCTATTGGAAAAAACTGGTTTTGAAATTGAGCGGGAAAACAAGAACTGCTACGCTAAAAAAACCATTACCGGAAAAGATATCACCATTGTAGACATTATAACAGTATGCATAAAAAAAGAGGCTTATTAAGCCTCTTTTTTATTATCCTCTGATCAGTTTTTTATACTTGATACGTTTTGGCGTTAAATCACCCCCCAGACGTTTTCGCTTGTTCTCTTCATATTCTGTAAAGCTTCCTTCAAAGAAATATACCTGAGAATCGCCTTCAAACGCTAAGATATGCGTACAGATTCTGTCCAGGAACCAACGGTCGTGGGAAATCACCACCGCACATCCTGCAAAGTTCTCCAAACCTTCTTCCAAAGCACGAAGTGTGTTGATGTCCAGATCATTCGTTGGCTCATCCAGTAACAATACGTTTCCTTCTTCTTTTAAGGTCATTGCCAAATGCAAACGGTTACGCTCTCCTCCGGAAAGTGTCGATACTTTTTTGTTCTGATCGCTACCGCCAAAGTTGAAACGGGACAAATATGCTCTTGAGTTTACCTGACGGCCACCCATCATGATTAACTCCTGTCCGTCGCAGAAATTCTCCCAGATGGATTTATCAGGATTAATATTCGAGTGTGACTGATCCACATAGGCGATCTTAGCTGTTTCTCCAATTACAAATTCACCGCTATCCGGTTTTTCCTCACCCATGATCATACGGAAGATAGTCGATTTACCGGCACCATTCGGACCGATAATCCCTACAATTCCCGCTTGTGGCAAGGTGAAGTTTAAATCTTCATATAATAGTTTGTCCCCAAATGATTTTGCTACATTTTTAGCATCAATCACATTGGTTCCTAAACGAGGACCATTCGGGATGTAGATTTCTAATTTCTCATCCAATGCTTTTTGGTCTTCGTTCAATAATTTATCGTAGTTCTGTAAACGCGCTTTCTGTTTGGTCTGACGCCCTTTAGCTCCCTGACGTACCCAGTCAAGCTCACGTTCTAATGTTTTTCTGCGTTTTGAAGCAACTTTTTCTTCCTGCTCCATACGTTTTGATTTCTGATCCAACCAGGAAGAATAGTTTCCTTTCCACGGAATACCTTCACCTCTGTCCAGTTCTAAAATCCATCCGGCAACGTTATCCAGGAAATAACGGTCGTGGGTTACGGCAATTACCGTTCCTGCATATTGTTGTAAGTGTTGCTCTAACCAAAGTACGCTTTCCGCATCCAGGTGGTTGGTAGGCTCATCCAGTAACAATACATCCGGCTGCTGTAATAACAAGCGGCATAAAGCCACACGGCGGCGCTCTCCTCCTGACAATACTTTAATCGGGGTATCCGGCTCCGGCGTACGCAAAGCATCCATCGCGATTTCCAGTTTGGTATCCAGTTCCCATGCTCCTACTGCATCGATCTTATCCTGAAGTTCCGCCTGACGGTCCATCAGTTTCTGCATCTTATCGGCATCTTCATATACTTCCGGTAAACCGAACATATCGTTGATTTTATTGAACTCATCCAGAATTGCTACCGTTTCGGCAACACCTTCACGAACGATTTCAATAACCGTTTTGTTTTCATCCAGTTGCGGCTCCTGCTCCAGATACCCTACAGTATAATTTGGTGCAAAAACAACATCACCCTGGTAGTTCTTATCAACTCCGGCAATAATTTTTAATAAAGACGATTTACCCGAACCGTTTAAACCTAAGATACCAATTTTAGCACCGTAGAAAAAACTCAGGTAAATATCTTTTAAAACCTGCTTATTCGTGCTGGAGTAAGTTTTACTTACCCGCGACATCGAAAATATTACTTTCTTATCGTCTGACATATAGAAATTCAAATTACATTAAACACTTGATTTTTAAAACTTTAATTCTAACCCATTTTTGCTTATTCCTATGAAAACTACTCAAATGTTCCCACTTTATGTTCCCACTTTGAAACTAAACCTTATATTAGCCAAAACCTAAAACTATGGCAACAAAGATAGTCTTAAATAAAAAAAAAGCAAGCGATGATTTCGGTATAATTGGCATCCAATTCTTTAATAATGGAAAAAAGAAGAAAAGTTTGGGGATAAGAATGAAAGTTCAGCACTTTAAAGACCATTTTAATGAAGATTTTCAATTATTCAACTACCACCGATTTTGACTACCAAACCATCAATACAAAAATTAACAAAGGTATTTATCGCTTTGAAAATAACATTCCTGATAAAGTAAAAGTTGAGCTTAAAACCAGACCTCAGCAAGACGAAACACACAGCATTTGTCTTTCCTATATGGACAACTTCAAACTGAGAATAAGTTTAAAAAAGACCGAAAGTCATAAATACGCTATGCTTAATGTGTGTCAAAAATTGGAAAAATATCTAAAACACCTGAACAAAGAAAATTTGTTTTTCGACAAAATCAATTCTGATTTCTGGAAAAGGTTCAAACTATATTGCCTTACTGTTCCTGACCCTCGAAAATTCAAAGAAGGTGGTGTAAAGAATTATTTTGCTACGTTGAAATTTTAAATATTAGAAAGTATTGATATACGCCAGGGTTTCGACGAACAGTCAGGATTACAAAAGACAAACAGAAGAATTATTGGAGTTTTCCCAAATTCAAAATTATGAAGTTGTAAAAATTTTTGAAGAAAAAATCTCAGGTGGAAAAACTAATGAGGAACGACCTCAGCTAATGAAAATGATCAACTTCATCAAATCTAATAAAATTGATAAAGTTCTTTGTTGGGAATTGAGCAGACTGGGAAGGAATACTATTGAAGTCCTTAAAACAATTCAACTGCTTAATGAAAATTGCATTTCCCTCTATATCAAGAACCACAATATAGAAAAGCTCAATGACAAGTGTGAAATAAATCCGATATCCCAGTTTCTTATCCAAATCCTTACCTCGGTTAGCGAAATGGAAAAAACACAAATTCGCTAGCGTATTAAGTCGGGTTACGATAGCTTTCGCAAGAATAGCGGTAAAGTTGGAAGGAAAGAAGGATTTAAAAGGATACTGAAACGTTGTTGACTGAACACAAAGACGTGGTGAAATTATTGAAGCAGGGTTATTCAGTTAGAAAGACAATGAAATTAACGGATAAGAGCAGCGGAACAGTACAGAAAGTTAAAAAATTATTGTAAAAACTGTCTTCTATAAAAATCCAGAAACAGTCTTCTCAGAATTTATAATTTGTTTATTAGCCCTAATCAAATATTTATCTTGTGAACACTTTACAACATTAATATTATTGCTCTTGTTCATCAAAAGCTTGTTGAATCAAGTCCATTACACCATCTATCTCATTCAAATTTGATATTCCAACTTCTACATCCCCATTGCCCCAACGCCCTAAGCCGGAAACATCTTTACATAATCCTAATGGGTCAATAATTTTAGGGAACTCTATATTTAATGACAATCTCAAACGTGATTTTTGTGGCACAATATCCACAAAATTAGTATTAGATTTAAAAGCAATATATAATTTCTTGTATTCTTCTTTTACAGAGGCATCAATGTTTAAAATTCTTTTTCGTAAAGCCTGATATAATTCTAACATATCACCTTTCAGGTATTCATACTGATCTATTGAATAAGTTGCGTTTTCTTTGTCATTTGATTTCTTATATTTTTCTAAAGTGTTATTATCTAAAGTAGGAGCAAACCATATTTCTTTGGCTTTATTTGATAACTCAATGGCTCTTTGTTCTATATGAATTTTATTCCATTCAGCAACATTTCGTAAATAAGTATTTAGACGTAATGGAGAATCATTAAACCCACCTTCTATTGATTTTTTCTGTCCAAATGGTCTATCACTTAATTCGGAATTATAACCTGTCAAAGTTAGGTTGCCTAAGGTATGTAAATACATTTTCTGAATATCTTGCCAATCATCACCTAACATCGTTATCCACTCATGGGATAAATTAGGATTTTGCGGCATAATATGCTCAATGGTATATTCATCAATGTTTACCCATTCTTTGCGTTTATAGTTTTCCAGTTTATTTAATAAATAATTTCTAGAACGAAAATTGTAAACATCTTTTATAACTATTTCTTTTTCAAATTCAGTATCCGCCGGATAGCGTTTATAGTTATCCATTAATTGGAAAGCCGCTTGTACGCTTTCCAGGTAGTTTTCCGGCTGAACGGATTTATATAAAGTGGCAAAGGTTTTATTGAGGCTGTTCGTAGGAATACCACAAATCGCTCTTCTGAATACATAATTTTCTACCAGTCTTAATATTTCGGTAAAGTTTTGTTTAGAAAGTCTTTCTTCAAAATAGTCGTTGTAAACAGGTAAAAGAAAGGGGTACGAAACATCCACTTTTAGTTTGGCAATATTGGAAAACAACTGATTTAATACAAGATCCGGTTCTTTTCTAAGTACCATATTGACATAAAAACCTGAATACTTGTAAATATCCCGTACTACTTCGGTAATAGTTTCTGGAGCTTTGCCAGACTGTACATAGGTTTTAAATTCTTCATAAACTTTGTCAATTCGTGGGATAGTTCCATTCTTAACAGATAAATAATCCCGCATGAACCAGTCGAAAGAACTAGAATATTCATTACCGTAGCTTTGCTCCATCGGATACCAGTACTTTTCATAAAGCTCTGTTTGTAATTTGATATCTTGCCCCATTAATACATAGTTCCTTATCAAATCTGCCTGTGACAAGTCCAGTCCCGTAGAGTTCATACTTTCAAATATCAACTGTGGATTGTCCTTATCTTTCTCCAATGCTACATCTACTATAAACAAACGAAGAATACCATTGTAAATATCCTTTACATTTTCTTTATTGATTTTTGATTTGAAGAATTCGTAGTTCTCTACAATTCGTAAAGAATATTCTGATGCCTGTGGCACTCCATTAAGCAAGTTGATATAGGTATCTTTATCCCTTCTTGTTAATAGTAACTTGTAGCGTAACTCATTTTCTTCTTCTGCGTTAAGTAAATAATAGTTTTGCAATTTAGTGAAGCTCGTATCTATATCCGCTTCATTGTCTTTAAGAAAATTAGCTAAGGCAATGATGAGTAATGAAACAGTTGTTAATCTTTGCTGACCATCTATTACCAAATGTTTAGGCACATCAGAAATCGTATAAATATTTTCTTGAAAATGTACTACAGAGCCTAGAAAGTGTCCTTGCAGATTTTCATCCTTACTTACCCGGATAATGTCTTGTAGCAATTGGTTGCATTGTGATAATTGCCAACTATAGGTACGTTGGTATATAGGAATAACAAATTGTCTCGGTCCTTTTATAACGGTTAATAGGTTTGCAGAGGTTGCTTTCATAGTTAATTTAAATAATTTTCTATCATACAGATTACAAAACTTGGGAAACCCTGCTCTTCTAATATCCCAGACAAATCCTGATTTTCAGTCCCACCTTCTTTAAGAGCATTCATTGTTAATATCAAATCTTTTCTTCTTGTTTTTAAACTATTATGATTAAGGTTAAAAATTGCAATTGTTTTTTCAGCTTTATTAAAATCAGTTTGACTGAGATTATTCGCAGGATGTATTTTACCGTCAGTTGTGTAACGGAAAAAATCTTGTGTTTGATCATTTACAGGATTGAAGATTAAATTATAATCCTCTAAATTTTTAACTCCGTTTCCTCCATCCTTATATTTTGCTCCATAATCGTCATCATTAACAGCTACAATTAAATTATTCCAATCATAACATAAGTTATTATTTAAAGCTCTTTTTATATAATGATCTATATGGCAATCTTCATTATCAATATAGATCTCAGTATAACCACATAAAAGAAACTGTTCTTCCAACAAAATAAATTCTCTTGCTTCTCTTTTGACCTGAGCATCGCAGTCATCCCACACTACAGGTTTATTTTTTCTTACAAAGTCAGAGAAAGCTTGAATAGGTTTGGCCTTATCTATTTTTCTCATTTGCTTTCTTTAGCTCAATGTTTAACAATAAGAACTCTCTATCGTCTTTTCCTACAATGCTTTCTAATTTTTTATATTTTTCTTGAAACAATGTAGAATTATGCTTTTTTTTTTCAATCATTGAATAAAGTAGTTCGAAAAGTTCTGTGCTTTCTATATTTCTAGTACTTTCTAAACCAAAATAATCAATGAGCAATGTTTCAAATTTTTGCCCATAAGTATTCATAGCTTTATGAATTATTTTTCCATACCTGAAAAGAAAGACTTGTTCTCTCTTTACATCGGATAATAAGGCAGGATTATGAGTTGTAAGTAACGTAAAAGAGTTGTCTAAATATTCTCTGATAAATGGGATATATTTTCGTTGCCATTTAGGATGTAAAAAAACATCAGGTTCATCAAATAAGAACAGCTTATTAACTTTGTTTTTCCATAAGATACCAAGACCACTAGTAACAATAAATTGCCGTTGTCCCTCACTTAATCTTTCAGAATTAATAATTGTTCCATCAGCCAATTTAAAATCTATACTTACATAAGATAAAATCCCATTGAAGAGTAGAGTATCCAAGAGAATAAATGAAAAATCCCTTTCAACAGAAAATTCATTGAAAAGAGGTATCAAATCAATAATTCCGTAAAAAGTATATACTATTTCATCTTCAGATTCCTTGTTTTCTACAAAGCTTGCTTTCTCATTCAGCTTATCTACAAACTGCTCAATTAATGTTGAATTAATTCCCCAGAGCTTGCCACTTCTTTTGTTTGCCCACTCAGGCTTTTTTAAGATAATTTGTACTTCTGCATTATTAATATCAACATCCCCTATCAACTCTTTTATGAAATTCTCAATGTTATTGTCGTTACTAGCATTTATTAAAAGGCAAGTCAGAATTAAGCCTAAATACTCATCCTTTATATAATAAAATGGCCTTTCCGAAGGAAGTTTTAAAGGCTCTAATGAATAAGGATTCTTTTCCTTAATAATATCTTCAATAAACTTGTTCTCAAAGTGCTCGCTTAATGTTTTAAGATATTTGGCTTCACCTGCATAATAAACTCCAATCCTAGACGGAAGAAAATTTTTAAACCCACCAAATTGATCATCTATTTCTTTAATTGATGTTGTTTTTTGATTGATTTTTATGACTGGCTTAAAAGTGTTTGTCTTTTGATTTACATAAACACTCTTTAGATAAATCTCATATTCCTGTCCCTGATAGGTGGAGAAAAACTCTATTTCATAATTATCTATGAATTCTGCCGTTTTATCTCCCAGAATAAAATATTTATGCAGATGCCCGAATATGTAAGCAATAACTTCGAGCAAAGTGGATTTACCACTACCATTATCGCCTATGATTATAGCAAGGGATTTATCCTTATAAAATTCGATTTTAAAATCTTTTAAAATCAAAAAGTCAGGTATATAAATACTTTTAATTTTCATAATTGGTTAATTAAAAATAGTTTTTTCAAATTCTTGTTCAGCTTGCTGTTTTAAAGCGCTAATTTTACTTTGGTTCTTTAATATGCTATCTTCCTTTTGTTTCACTGATTGCATAATTGCTATCTGATTATCTACATCGGGAAAAGGGATTTTAATTTCTTTTAGTTCTCCTTCGGTAATAGCAGGATATAAACCACCTGTCATCCTATTCTTTAACTGTTCTATTCCATAAGAACATCTAAGAAATTGCAATAAATATGGCAAATAATAATTCTCTGACTGTCTAATAACAGAAAAACCAGATGAACAAACATTGTTATCGTATTCTTTTGTTACAATAGTAAATTTCTTAAGGTAAGGTCTAGTAGTTCCCAAGATTAAATCCCCTTCTTTCACAAACTGTGTTGCTCTACTGGGAGCTTTGTTCGTTTTAATTTCCTTGGCTTCCACAATTCCTTTGATAGGATCAATTGCTCCTATCTCAATATACTTAAAAGTTTCTTGTTTGTATACATTCTTGTTGAATGGTCTTTTTTCAAAAAAATACGTCGCACCAATTTTAACCAACGGAAAAACCGATTTTTTGAGTTCATCGGCAATTCGAACATCAGAAGAAAAATAATCCCATCTTTCCAAATCGTTAAAATCAATAGTAAACAATCCTTTTATTTTACTCTTTATTTCGATAGGGTTAAGTCCTAATTGTTTTAAAAAATAAAGCTCAATTTCTTTTTCTAAACTTTTAGCCTGCTCTTCTAATTGTTCTGCCTGTTTTATTTTATCATAATAGGTACGGACAATTTGTTCTTGCTCTTCAAGCGAAGGAAGAGGGATTTCTAACTTTCTTAAAATCTCAATCGTTAGATTTTGTCGTACAGAGCCGGTAGTATTTTCATTAATGACCTTATTAAAGATATTCGTTTTGAATAATAGAAATAAGTATTCGGGTAATAAACTTTCTAAACAACTGAATACAACATAAGCAGGGCTTATGTATTCATGCTTATGTTCTTCTTTCCTAACTCCAATAGAACCAACATTAATACGATATGGATTGTACGCTAACCAACCTACTTCCATTTTCTTATAAGGTTGATTTATTTCCTTTCCTTTCTGTATGTAGGCATCAAAAATTCCCTCTTTATTATTGACTCCCAATATTCCAAAATCTTTCTCTTCTTCAAGGAATAGCTTGTACTTTTTGTTTTCTTCTTTTACACAAGAACCTAACGACACAATCGGATAGGTTGAAGAGATACTTTTCGAAGTATATCTTTTTGTATCCCACAAATCAAAATTTGTAAAAGGAATAAAGTTCAAATAATTGAAATTTGCTGTAATCATTCTAATCCTCTTACTATTTTAATTATAAAACACTTCTGGCTCTGAAACTATATTTGTATTCTCTGTTACAGGTATCCGATAAATAGTCTCCTCAATCACCTCATATTTTACCTGTTTAAAAGTATTTTTCCATAG
Organism: Flavobacterium inviolabile; assembly: GCF_013389455.1. Classification (NCBI taxonomy): domain Bacteria; kingdom Pseudomonadati; phylum Bacteroidota; class Flavobacteriia; order Flavobacteriales; family Flavobacteriaceae; genus Flavobacterium; species Flavobacterium inviolabile. Next base: position 3,038,658 of record NZ_CP058278.1, read on the forward strand.
TGGATTTGCTTCCCGATACTTTTTAAATTCATTTGCCAATGGCTCCAACTCATTATCGATTTTAGCTCCTGTGGTACTGATACCTGCCTTTTCTACTTCAGCTATTGGAATGTGGTAATTAAATGCGTTTTTTACTTCTGCTTTCACCTCTGTAGCTACTTTATCTTCCAATTGTTTTAATTGGGCTTTTAATGTCTTTTTTTCTTCTGCCGTAGGAGCATTTTTTCCTCTTAAAGTTAATTTCTCCTCTAAAGGCTCTATTTGAGGAGCATACTTTTTGGTTATGGTCTTTTCTGCTTTCTTTACAATATCTTTGTACTGTTTGGCTTCTTCGTCCGTAAATTTCTTAAAGAACAATAAGCTTGGTTTTACGGTAGCTCCACTGGCAATAAATACATCTTGGGGAATGGAGGTAATCAATACAATTTTGGCTTTGCTTTCGACAAAATCTCTGATTTTTTGCAGGTTCGTATTGTTTAAAACACCTTCCGGTAATACAATACCCATTCTTCCTCCTGGTTTCAGTAAATTTAAGCAACGTTCAATAAACAATACTTCCGTTAAAGTACTCATTGTTCCCGTTTTGTAAAGGCTTAAAAGTGATTTGCCTATATTATTATTCACTTGCTTTAATGCCTCATCGTATGCCTTTCCGTAACGAGTTTGATATTTTAGTATTCGAGCTGTATCTGTGTACTTATCCGCTTCAGTAATTTTCAAAGATTTCTCTACTCTTGCACCAAATGGTGGATTAGTCAAAATAATATCGAAGCGATTTTCAAAAATGCCATTAACGTTCAATAAACCATCATTATGATGTACACCACCGTGTCCATCTCCGTGCATAATCATATTCATTTTTGCCGTGCGGCTCATACGTGGATTAGCATCAGTTCCAAAAATGCAATCATAACTTAAAACCCTCAATCTACTCTTTTCATTATTGATATCTAATTCTGTATTTAGTTTTACAAATAAATCATTTACTTTTTCATCTATCTCGGCTTTTTTTGAATCTGATAATTTTTCATATTCAGCTGTGTAATATTGTTCTTTAATTTTCTCTTTTGCTTGTTGAACTTCCTCTTCTATTTTTGCTCTTACATACTCGAAAGCCTTAATTAGAAAACCACCGGAACCACAGCAAGGGTCACATATCACTTCACCTTCCTGTGGTTCTAATACGTCTACCATAAAATCCACTACCGTACGAGGTGTAAAAAACTGCCCTAATTCTCCCCTGAACGTTCTTCCCAGAAACTGCTCAAACGCGATACCTTTCACATCATCTGATGTGGTAGAAAGGTTGTAAATTTCGAGTTCTTTTACGATAGCTTCAAAACTATTTTCCCGTATTCTGATAATCTCACTTTGCTCAAACAAATCATCATCCTTAAAATCTTCTTTGGTTTGGTCAAATAAGAATTGATAGAAATCCTTCCCATCTTTTGGTTTATATTTCTCGTAGCTAGTTTTATCTTGTTTAAAAGCTTCTAACGAGAATATTTGATGCTCGGAATTTGTTCTCTCATATCTTATTTTGATAAAAAGGATCTTGCTGATTTCGTCAAACGCCGCTTCCGGAGAAAGCTTATCGTTATTACGAATGATGTTATGACATTTAAAAAGTAGTTTGGAAAATTCATCACGAGTAAATGCCTTGGTTTGTTTTAATAATGCATTTATCTTCTTTTCGTCTTTGATTTCTTCAGCAGTAGGAATATTAACGATTTCCTGTAATTTATCAGGCATATGGCCATATACTACTTTAAAAATGCGAGTTTCTTTTTGATTGGTAGTTACAAAAAAATCGGCTTTAGCCCAAGATGCATAATTATAGCCTTGGAAGTAGTCCTCCTCGTGTACAGTTATATGCTCTGCCTTACATTCAACCACAATAACAGGGTTTTTTCTTTCTAATCTCTCTTTTTCACTTTTCCAGATAACGATATCAGCCATAGCTCTACCTTGTCCTCGCTGTGAATTGTTAACCTGCTCTTCTTGCCCCATTTGAGACAATTCGAATCCATAAGTATTTACCAAACGGCAAATGTATTCCTGCCGAACTTTTTCTTCGGGCTTCAATACTAACCATTTATCTTTTAGGGGGGCAAATATTTTCCCCTCTTTTATTTGAACTTCCAAATTATTCATAATTTAATTTTTGCTTGTCGGATTTAATAGCTCTCTAACATCTATCTTCAATAATTTTGCAATTTCTGCTAATGTTTCAACAGAAGGTTGAATCTCATTAGTACACCAACGCGAGACTGTACTTTCGCTCTTTTTTAGTTCTTTAGCCAGCCATTTACTTGTTTTAGACTGCTCTACCAATACAATTTTTAGTCGATTGAATTTCATAAGACACTATTTAATACGCATAAAATGCGAATTTAACATTATTTCAGTTATACTTTAAGTATTTGAAGTAGTTTTTTAGTCGAATATGTAAGCATGAGTTCAATTTTTAAAAATCTGGAATAGATATTTACTACAGAGAACAACTTAAAAATTTCACGATCTCAAAATAGCGTATTGTAATTATGGTACAAAAATTTCCTGAATCAAAACATAGATAGCTTCCCACTTAAAAACAAAAGCTTCCCACTTTTGAGAAGCCTTAAGTATAAAATATTAACAATCAATGTATTGAAATAATTATATAACCTTCTTATCGTCTGACATATTATAATGTTTTTATTGTCTATTTTGAGCACAAATATAGCTTTAAAAAATGGATTTATGATATTTGATTTACGAGGTTTGAGGGTTGATATTTGAGATATGAAGGAACTTCTAAGAAACACCTTCATATCTCATACTTCTCACTTCTTATATTAGATTGACGAGGGTTGATATTTGAAGTAAGAAGCAGCTTCCAAGAAACACCATTCGTATATCATACTTCTTACACCAACCATTCACCACCCGCATATTGCCTTATTACAATAACACAAAATAGGGCAAAATACCCTAAATAAGGGTAAGCAGTTATTATTTAATTGGTTACTTTTAAAATCCTTAAAAGAACAACCCTAAAACAATTATATAATGAAAAAGCTTAACCTTAAAAAGAAAGTAATTTCTGTGTTAACAGATAGCGAAAAAGGCGCTATTAAAGGTGGTGGTGTAGGTCCTGCACTACCGTATACTTATACACAATCTGTAATGATCTGCATTGACCCGATGGGTCCGCCGGAACTTACCCGAGCAATCGGTTGTGAAATACCGGTATTAACCAAAGACTGCGATCCTATACAGCCATAAGGATAAAGCTAACTACCAACCTTTACAACATAACAAAACACCCTGCTGATTTAAAACCAACAGGGTGTTTTTATTTACGCATTAGTAAGATGGTAGTGTTTTTTTAAGGTTGATATTTGAGGTTTGAAGTACGAGGTAGCTTCTAAGAAACACCTTCTTATATCATACCTCTTATATCATATATCGAACTTCTATACCGTTTTTTCATCAGAAATAATCAAAGTCGATGGAATTTCAGACAACCACGGTTTTTTAGATTCCAGCAGTCTTTTCCAGCTTTCAGAACTGATTAACATTAAATCCTGCTCTTTCAGGAATTCTTTTTCAACAACCTGTTCTTTTTGCAGCATGATATGGCTAGGGGCTACCTGCTCTATTGCTCTGATTTTTTCTTTGGTTTCGGCATCATTCTTTATTTTGCCTTCAATATCCAATATGATTACCTGCGCACCGGAATTGTGAATCAGCTTCTGGGCATAATTAATCAGGTAATTATCCTGTGTTGTAAACAACGGAATAAAAATACGTTCTGCTTTTACAAAGTTTTTATCGATAAAGATACCAACCGGAACACGGGATTTCGACAAAATATGCTTGGTTCCTTCATCAAAAATAGCGTTGTCAAAAATATTCTCTTTTCCGGTTACCGTGCTCAATAACTTCTCCGGGTTGATGATTCGCGTAGTAAATCCTAATAATTTCCCCAGCAAACTTCCTTCATAAATGGATTGTCCTAAGCCAATTAACAGCAAGTCATAATCCCCTTTATTGACAACATTAGTGATTTCATTGTCAATATCGGCTGAAGCCTTAAACATCGTTGTCACCTGTCGGTTCAGCGTTTTCGACTCTTCAATTACTTCTTTAAAGCTAACCGTTTCATATTCTTCCGTATCATAATGGTGCAGCTCATTCGTCGGTGCGATGTGCATAGCCGTCAGCTCCGAATTGTCCTGTAATTTTTTCGTCAGACTGTCAGCCAGTTTGAATAAGGTTTTCCCGGATTCCGGTTTCCCGAATGACAATAGTATTTTGTATTGACTTAACGTTTTCATATCCTGCGGCACTTCTTCCTCTTTGGACTTAAAAATCCAGTTGATAAGGTCTAAAGTAGGTCCTGTCATAAAAGTAGTCGCCAATGCCATGATAACCATCATCGAGAATAATTGCGGACTCAATACGCCCAAATCATACCCGATATTCAGTACAACCAACTCCGTTAATCCTCTGGTATTCATCAGGGCACCGATTGACAAACTGTCTTTCCAGTTTTGCCCGACAAATTTTGCGGCAAACGTACTGCTCACAAATTTTCCGATTACGGCTACCAGGAAGATCATTCCGGCAACTTTCCATAAATACGGATCGTTTAATAATCCAATTTGTGTTCTTAATCCTGTGAATACAAAGAATAACGGTAATAAAAGTACCAATGCAACATCTTCTACTTTTTCAATAAACAGGTTTCTGAATTTGATATTTTCCGGCATAATCGCTCCGGCAATAAACGCCCCGAACAAGGCGTGAATACCGATTACTTCCGTAGCATAAGCCGAAATGATCAGCGTTAAAAAGAAAATGGCTACTATCGGCTTGCTTAAACTTTCCTTAGTGGAATATAAATCTCCGATTCGTTTCAGGAACGGACGCACTACTTTTAGCATAATGCCCACATAAACCAATGCCATTACAATAGTGTACAAGGCACTTTCAAACGAACCGGCTTTTACAATCGCAATAACGGCTGCCAATATACACCAGGCCGTAATATCATCGGCAGCGGCACAGGTAATAACAATAGTTCCCAATCGGGTTTTATGAATACCGCGTTCCTGTACAATTCTTGCCAATACCGGAAAAGCCGTGATACTCATCGCAATTCCGGTAAACAATCCGAAAGAAGCGAACTGTACATTTGCCGGAGCAAACTGATCGTAAATAAAATAAGCCAGTCCCATTCCTAAGGCAAAAGGGATAATAATACTGGCATGACTGATTACAACTGCATCATGGGCTTTGTTTCGCAATATCTTCATATCGATTTCCATCCCCACGATATACATAAACAGTATCAGTCCTATCTGACTCAGGAATTGCAGGTTTCCTAATGACTGAGCCGGGAATAAGGTTGCGGAAAATTCCGGGAAATACATCCCGATCAGCGAAGGGCCCAACACAATACCGGCAATCATTTCTCCGATTACCGCCGGCTGCTTCATTTTTATACAGATCCATCCGAATAGACGGGCAACAAAGATAATCGTGATAATCTGTGCCAGTAAAAGCGCCAACGGATGTTGTAAATTATGAACAAAAGAGTCTACAAATTCAGCCCATTGTGCCTTATCGGATTGGGGAACGGTGATGTTTCTTCCCACTTCCAGTTTTGCTCCCAATAAAATAATCCAATACATTAGCACGGAAAATCCGCCAATGATACTGACGTAAAAAATACTGTTTCTAATTTTTTTCATTCGTTACTTTTTTATTTATGCTTCTATTATCTGCCGTTTATAATAAACCGCAGTGCAAAAAAAGAAAGTATATCCCTGCAAAAAAGCTTGTGTGAAGTATAGCACACAAGGAATGTAATAAGTCCGGGAAATAATGTAACGATATGGTTAAGTATGAGGTCAGATATTTGAAGTAAGAAGTAGCTTCTAAGAAACACCATTCGTATATCGTACTTCTCACTTCTTATATTGAATTTACGAAGTTAAATTTTTGAAGTTTGAAGTAACCTCTAAGATGCACATTCGTATATCGTACTTCTAACTTCTTATATTAATTTATGAGGTTAGATATTTGAAGTACGAAGTAGCTTCTAAGAAACATCATTCGTATATCGTACTTCTACATCTTATATTGAAGAGGGTTGATATTTGAGGTTTGAAGTAACCCTTAATATATCATACTTCTAACCTCCTACATCTTGCCTTTTGCCTTTTGCTTTTTGCTCTTACTTCCCCTCTTTCAACTGCATCGCCCTTTGTAAAAAACTCTGATTCGCTATTTTACTTTCGGCTTCGTTGATGGCTTTTAATAAATTGTTCTGATTGTCGGCTATTTCATTCAGCGCCGTACTGATAACCTCCCAAACGGGTTTCATTTCTTCAATGAGTTCCTGTCCTTTTGCTGTGAGCAGAATCAGGCGTTTGCGTTCGTCTATTTTGTCCTTTTTAGAGCGGATCAGCTTTTGTTTTTCAAGTTCTCTTAACAGGCTTATTGTTGACGGATGGGTATAGCCAATTTCGTTCGCTATTTCCACTACACTCAATACTTCTTTATGATGAAGCGTATAAATAACCGGAAACCACTTGGGTTCAAACGCAATACCGAAAGCCTTATATACTAAGGCGCCATCTTTACGCAATTGTTCACTAAGACGCTGTAGCCTTGTGGATATGGCTAAAATACCCGATTCATCAATAATATTCATTATACCTGATTTAGCGTTAAATGACAAAATACATTATCGGCACTCATTAACGGAAATTGTTCCGGCAGTGCTTCCTTTTCAATACGGACAAAATGGTTGCGTTCGTAAAAACGTAAAGCTGCTTCCAATATTGAAACGGTTCCCAAATATAAGTGTTCTATACCATTTTCTTTGCTATAGGCAATTAAGATCTCTAATAATTGCTGGGCAATCGCCAGCTCTTTACCTCTGTATTCCTTTTTAACAAACATTTTCCGGATGGCACCTTCTTGATCGGCATATTTTACCAAAGCAATAGTGCCTACCAGTTCCTCACCGATAAAAGCACCCCAAAAGCACCCACCATCAGTATAATAAAAACGGTCAATCGCCAGCAAATCCGGCTGATCTTCTAAAGTAATGGGCACGTTAAACTCCTTTTGCTGAATGCTTAAAATCAAATCGACAGCAGCAGCTGAATATTCGTTTTTTATAGGTTTAATAACTGTTTTCATAGTATTTTTATTTACAATACAAAACTACGTAGTTGAATACATATATAATACTTTTTAAGTTGAATTTAACGTTTTTATAAAGAATTGATAAGTGGCAATTAGTAAAAGGCAAAGGGCAAAAAAATAAAAAAGGCAATTACCAACCTTATAGTGATACATAAAGTTGGTAATTGCCTGATTATTGATTTAAAAATTCTTATACCTTGCCTATTGCTACTTGTCTTTTGCTTTTTGCTTTTTCCACACCATCAAAATTGCTCCTTGCCCTTTGCTTTTTGCTTTTTGCTTTTTCTACACCATCAAAATTGCCTCTTGCCTCTTGCCCTTTGCTTTTTGCTACTTCCCATCCTCCGCAATCTCTTTCCAGACAATTCCCAGTGTTTCACAGTTTTTTTGTCGTATTGCATTTGCTAACGGGATATTATCGGATAGTTTTTGACCGTAGGACGGTATCATTTCTCTGATTTTCAATTGCCATTCCGGTGTTTTGAGTTTTTCGGCATAACATTTTTCGATGACTTTCAGCATAATCGATACCGAAGTTGAAGCACCGGGAGAAGCGCCCAGTAAAGCCGCCACACTTCCATCGGAAGCCGTAACGACTTCTGTTCCGAATTGCAGAATACCGCCTTGTGTAGACTGGTCAATTTTAATAACCTGAACCCGCTGTCCGGCAATTCGAAGATCCCAGTCTTCCATTTTTGCTTTGGGGAAATACTCCTTTAAAGCGGCCAGACGTTGTTCGGGTGTTAAAACAACCTGTTCCAGCAAGTACTTTGTCAGCGGTACATTGTCCAGTCCGGCTTCCAGCATCGGGCGGATATTATAAAAATTAAAAGATTCCGGAAGATCAGTCCAGGTACCGTTTTTCAGGAACTTCGGCGTAAAGCCGGCAAAAGGTCCGAAAAGCAGCTCTTTTTTGCCGTTGATGATACGGGTGTCCAGATGTGGCACCGACATAGGCGGTGAGCCAACCGAGGCCATACCGTAAACTTTAGCCTGATGCTGTGCAATGATCTCAGGATTGTTACACACCAGCCATTCTCCGCTAACCGGAAAACCGCCGTAGCCTTTGGCTTCCGGGATATGCGTTTTTTCAAGCAGCGGCAATGTCGCACCGCCGGCACCAATAAAAACAAAACGGGCGTTGATGGTTTTGGTCTGATTGGTAGTCAGGTCTTTTACATAAACCTTCCAGGTACCGTCTTTATTCCTTTTAAAATTAGTCACCTGATGATTCACTTTCAGGAATGTTTTGGCAGACCTGGTCAGATTTGCCGTCAGTTCCTGCGTTAGTGCACCATAATTAACATCGGTACCAATATCGATTTTGGTTGCCGCTATTTTTTGGGAAGCATCCCTCCCATTCATAACCAACGGAATCCATTTGCTGATTTGCTCCGGATTATCCGAAAATTCCATTCCGGTAAAAAGCGGTGCTTTTTGCAGCGCCAGAAACCTCTTTTTCAAATAGGTAACATTCTTCTCACCGGTCACAAAACTCATGTGTGGCGTGGGATTGATAAACGAATGCGGCGGACCAATTTTTTTAGCCCGTACAAGATAAGACCAGAACTCTTTTGAAATTTCAAAAGACTCGTTAATCTCCACAGCTTTATGAATGTCTATTGTACCGTCACTCAATTCCGGTGTGTAGTTGAGCTCACACAAAGCAGAATGCCCCGTACCGGCATTGTTCCATGCAGCCGAACTTTCCTGTCCGACGGCATCTAATTTTTCATACATCGCTACCGACAATCCGGGATCCAGTTCTTTTAACATGGTTCCTAATGTTACACTCATAATCCCGCCACCCACCAAAACAACATCTGTTGTTTCACTTTCGCTGTCTTTTTTATCCGCACAGGAAATCAATACAACAGCGCTTACGAAGTAGATCAGGCACTTTTTCATCGGTTGCTGATTTCAATTAAGATGTTTATGATTTTGGCAAAAGCATATAAAAACAGGAAAATCAGGAATCCTGCAATAAATGTAAAAGCCGGTAATATCCAGGCGCCAATACCTCTGGGAGTAAACAACAGATAACCGGTACCGATAATTGTTCCAAGCGCTACCAGCCAGGCAAATAACGCGAATATGGACGATAGGATTTTAAGTGTTTTTTGTTGCTTTTTGATGTCATTAGTAGTCGTTGTTTCCATAATTTTTATTTTTTAGGGGTAAATAATTCAAAATAAAACAGTTAACAGTGACTTAAAGATAAAAAAATAACAGCATATTCTTGTTATTATTAATCATATTATCTATTTACAGCTGTATAATCGCAGTTATTACTTTTTGATTTATCTTTATCCGGCTGCTTTTAACAGCATATACTCCAACCATTCTTAAACAAAAAACTTTCCAGAGTGCCATGAAATACAAAGCCGTTTATCAGGATGTTAGTCCGGAAACCTATATCCACCTTCGCGTGTCCAGCGGATTAAGCCCTAAAACACCGGAAGCCGCCGAAACAGGATTGCGCCATTCGGTGTGCAGTGTGGTCATTATGGATACCGAAAACGATAATCTGGCTGTCGGGATGGGAAGAATTATCGGTGACGGTGCCTGCCATTGCCAGATTGTGGATATTTGTGTATTGCCGGATCACCAGAAAAAAGGATTGGGCAAACTGATCATGCAGCAGTTAAAAGCTTTTATTGACGAATCACTGCCTGCTTCCTGCTATATCAGTCTGATTGCCGACGGTGATGCTTACCGTTTATATGAACAATACGGTTTTCAGGAAGTCTGGCCGGCTTCGCGGGGAATGGCCTTTCTGAAAAAGTAAACAGCTATCCTCAATACCGCAGATTCCGTTAATTACAAAATATTCAATCCTTATTACATATTTTAATTAACCTATAACAGAATCAAAATCTTCTTTTTCCTGAAGCGCTAAATTCGCCCCCGCTATCGAATAATACAGCATTTTAAGAAAATGAAGAAAACTATTTATTGCTTCCTGTTTGCAATCGCTTTTATGTGTCCGTCTGTAAACGCCCAAAACAACGAGCCCAAAACCAATACCAATCCAAACTCCAAAATTGGCTTTTCCCTGTTTGAAGGTACTGTAATTGCCGGTTATGTAGACAAAGGAACTTACTTAAATTTCGTCGGTCCGAATATCAGTTATACAAACGGAAAGTCAAAGTTATTATTAGGAATGCTTCCATCCCTGCGTTTTAAAGAAGACCATTCCGAACCTAAAAATGCTTTTGTTACGCCAAACTTAGGCGCCGGATTAACCTATTGCTATGGAAAAGTTGCCCTACAGCTTCCGTTTTATTACAATGCCAAAACCACCACACAAAACGGAAAGTGGAATATGGGAATCGGTATCGGCTACCGTTTTAAGTAGTCTTTCAAGCAGTCCATTATCCTTTTCCCGTTGTTTATTCACGATGACTTTTACGGAAACCCGTAAGGCTTACCGCTAATTCCGGAGTAATCTTGTTCCTCATAACATTAAAAAAATAACAATGGGAAAATTTGAAATTAAAAAAAGGATTAATGGGGAATTCCAATTCAATTTAAAAGCTGCTAACGGGCAAATTATTCTTACCAGCGAAGGGTATACAACAAAATCCGGATGCCAGAACGGGATTAATTCCGTAAAAAACAATGCGCCGTTAGATTCCCGTTACGACCGGAGAACGGCAACAAACGGAAAATCCTATTTTAATCTGAAAGCAGCAAACGGTGAAATAATCGGTACCAGCCAAATGTATGAAAACGCCAGCAATCGTGATAACGGAATTGAATCGGTAAAAACGAATGCACCAACAGCCGAAATAGCAGATTTGAGTTAATCGCCAATAATTGTAAAGCCATCTTTTTAAGATGGTTTTTCTTTTTTACCTGTCGGCTAATCATAAACAATTATTTTACAAATATCACACGCATTACTATATTTAATAAAAAAATCACAAATTTCACTACAATAATCCTATTTATCTTACATTAGCATTCCAACTCAATCTGTATAATTATGATTATTGCAACTAGTACCTTTCAGGATATAGACACTATCTTTCAGCTGTATGAAGCCGGAACCGACTACCAGAAAAGTGTCGCCGAAAAACACTGGAAAGGTTTTGAACGCGGATTGGTCGAAACCGAAATCCGGGAAAACCGCCAATGGAAAATGATAATTGGCGGTGAGATTGCCTGTGTATTTGTGATTACCTATAATGATCCGTTTATCTGGCAGGAAAAAGACCGGGATCCGGCAATTTATATTCACCGCATCGCCACCAATCCGCAGTTTCGCGGCAATGGTTTTGTTAAGCATATTGTAGCCTGGGCAAAACAGTTTGCTAAAGAGAACAAAAAAGAATACATCCGCATGGATACCGGAAGTGGTAACGACAAACTGAACAATTATTACATCCAGTGCGGTTTCAACTATTTAGGCGTTTTTGAATATCCCGCCACAGACGATCTGCCGGAACATTATAAAGACGGTTCTTCCAGCCTGTTTGAGATAGTGGTCTAAAAACAGTAAGGATTACGCTCCTTTTTATATCTTCGTTTCAGAAAGAGTTCAAACTGAAATACCCAGCAACTGCATGACCAACCGATTGTTACTGATACTGCTATGTTTTATGGCACTGCCTTCATTTGCCCAGCTGCAGCATGGACTTCACGGCCGTGTAAAAAGTACCCGGGAGCATTCATATCGCCCCAAATTAATAAACGATCAATGGGTAAACGGAGCTGCCCATACAGAAGGCAACCAGTTATTTTTATTTGATGAAGAAGGTAAATATACCGAAATGGTCGTTACCGATAGTTTAGGCACTATCATTATGAAACTGGTTCCTTCCTATAAAAACAATAAAATTGGAACTGAAAAAATCTATGATCGCGATGGTAAGTTACTGCAGACCATAACGATGAAATGGCTGTCGCCTACCATAGTGGAATCTGTTAATAAGGATGCCGATGGTAAAAAAATCAATGAAGGAAAAACAACATACCGGAATAACCGGGTACAACATGTCTCCTATCGGGTCTATAAAGACAATATTGTTACCGGGGAATTTTCAGCGGTATTGACTTACAATACAGACAATCAGTTATTGTCGCATAAAACAACCGATTCAAAAGGAGTAATCACTTCTTTTAAAGAGTACCGGTATTTAGCTTTTGACCGTTCAAACAACTGGACCAAAATGCTGGTTTACGACGCTAAAAGCGACAAAAATCCGGAAACAATTGTAATCCGCCAATTGGATTATTATTAGCTTTTCGTTATCCGGTAATGCAAAAAAATAAACCCGAAACAAGTAACTCGTTCCGGGTTTGTTTTTTATATAGAATACAGCGCTACATGAACGCTTATCGGATTTCTTATTATGGTTTTACACTCTTCCTTTAAGGGCGTTAAAAACCCATGCATTCGCCAAAAAGCCAATTCCTACCGCTGCGAATCCCCAGCCTGAAACTTCACTGTATCTGAAAATTCCCAAGCCAATCAGTAAAAATCCCATGATAACCATGATTAACGTTGCCCATCCTAAGATGGTATTTTTATTCATTCCCATAATCTTTTTTATTTTGAACGCCAAATATCGTAATAATATCAGTGTGGTAGCGTTTATGAAGTGTTAATTAAAAATCTTAACCAGCATCTCTTTCAGTAAATCATGCTGCGGTAACGCATTCGCGCCCACCCCTTTACTTTTCACGTCCACATCACGCAATATCGCTACGATTTGACTCACTTTTTTCATCGGGTAATTCTTAATCGCCACATCGTAATCCTTTAAAAAATACGGATTGACTTTTAAAACTTTCGCCACATTAGCCGGATTTTTATCTTTCAGTCCGTGGTATTGCAATAACTGCGAAAAGAAACCAAACACTAATCCGGTCGTAACAACCAAAGGATTGTCTTTTGGATTTTGTGCAAAATAATCGGCTATCTGATAGGCTTTCAGCTGATTCTTTTCCCCTATGGCTTTCCGTAATTCGAAATTGTTGTAGTCTTTGCTGAAACCGATATTTTCTTCAATGACTTTTGGCGTGATCGTGCTTCCTTTTGGTAAAATGATCGCCAGTTTGTCCAATTCGTTGGAAATCTTACTTAGATCAGTACCTAAAAATTCCACAAGCATTGCCGCCGCCTTGGGTTCAATCTGATAGCCTTTCCCGGATAAAACGCGTTTTAACCAGTCGCCTACCTGATTTTCATATAGTTTTTTACTTTCAAAAACCACTCCGGCCTTATCCAGTACTTTGGTCACTTTTTTACGCTTATCCAGCGTTTTGTATTTGTAACAGATTACCAAAACCGTTGTAGGCTGCGGATTCTCGGCATAACTTTCCAGTTTGTCGATGGTCCTGGATAATTCCTGTGCTTCTTTTACAATCACCACCTGGCGGTCCGCCATCATCGGGTAACGTTTCGCATTCGATACAATCTCTTCTACCGTCACATCGCGTCCATACAAAACCATCTGGTTGAAGCCTTTTTCATCTTCCGATAAAATATTATCTTCAATATATCCTGCCAGCTTATCGATATAATACGGTTCTTCTCCCATCAAAAAATAGATGGGTTTGATGTCGCCTGCCTTTATATCCTTTATGATTTTTAATACTTCGTCCAAAATAGATTCTTTAACAGTTGTCGGGAAATTAAAAACTTCAAATTATATTTGTACTATGCAAAAATTGAATTTTCCGCCCTATTCCTTCCGGTTCAAAAATAGTGAAAATAAAGTGGCTATTTTTGATGAGATTCGTAAAAAATTTATCCAGCTCACACCGGAAGAATGGGTACGCCAGCATGTCGTTCAGTTTTTACTACAGGAAAAGAACTATTCCAAATCCTTTATTAACGTAGAGAAAGTCATCAAAATTAACGGTTTAACCAAACGTTACGATGCGGTAGTGTTTAAACCGGACGGTTCGATTTTCCTGTTAGTAGAATGCAAAGCTCCCGAAGTAGCCATTACACAAGGCACTTTCGACCAGATTGCCCGGTACAATATGGTGCTGGCGGCCGATTATTTAATGGTGACCAACGGACTAAATCATTATTTTTGCCGGATGGATTATGAAAAACAAGAGTATCAGTTCCTTCGGGAACTGCCCAATTTTATATCCTAAATAAAGCGTATACTTTGAAAAAAACAGCTGTAGTCATATTAAACTGGAATGGCGTAAAATTACTGGAACAGTTTTTACCCTCCGTGATCCACCATTCGCCCGAAGCGACTATCTATGTGGCCGATAACGCCTCAACCGATACGTCCGTTGCTTATGTAAAAGCGCACTTTCCTACGGTAAAAATCATTAGCAACAGTCGTAATTTTGGCTTTGCCGGAGGTTATAATGAAGCCCTGAAACAGGTAGAAGAAGAGATTTATGCGCTGGTAAATTCCGATATTGAAGTAACGGAGAACTGGCTGCAACCGATACTTGCACTTTTTGAGCGGGAACTGCAAACAACGATTATCCAGCCGAAAATACTGGATTACAAACAGAAAACACATTTTGAATATGCCGGTGCTGCCGGTGGTTATATTGACAAATACGGCTTTCCATACTGCCGTGGCCGCATCTTTGATACCGTTGAAGCCGATAAAGGTCAATATGACGACATAACCGAAATTTTCTGGGCATCCGGTGCCTGTATGTTTATCCGGAAAAATATTTTCCGGGAATTAAACGGTTTTGATTCCGATTTCTTTGCCCACCAGGAAGAGATCGATTTGTGCTGGCGTGCTTTTAACAAAGGCTATACGGCAAAATACTGCGGTTTTTCTACCGTATACCACGTGGGCGGCGCAACGCTGAATACCGGAAATCCCCGTAAAACATTCCTGAATTTCAGGAATTCCCTGTGGATGATGACTAAAAATTTACCCAAAAAGCAATTGTTCCCTACCCTTTTTATCCGGTTATCGCTGGATGGAATTGCCGGAGTGCGCTTTTTTTTCCAGGGAAAATTCAAACATACCTGGGCTATTCTAAAATCACATTACTACTTTTACCTATTCATTAACAAGTCATTACAAAAAAGAAATGCCATTCAGTCTGAAAATTATTACCGGACCAGGTCAATAGTTTATCGCTATTACTTAAAAAATGGCAGGTTTTTTGATAAATAAGATTTAACATTAGTTTATCTTTTTAAACTTTAACCCGCAGTAAAATCTTAGTAAATTTGTAATTCCTATAAATTCATCATTTTATGAAAAAAATCGTTATTGCCCTTTCAGTACTTGCAATCACTTTGACCTCTTGTGGTTCAAAGAAAAAAATTGCATCATTAGAAGAAGAAAATAAAAAAATTCAGGACCTTTTAAACACGTGTACCGTTAAGTTAAATTCTTGTTTAACTGAAAAAGACGCTATGGCGGGACAACTTGACTTTTTAAAGAAAAACAACTCCGATTTAATTAATAATATGGGGAATTTGACCACTTTATCTTCAAAAGGTGCTCAAAACCTGGAAAAATCTTTGGAAAGTCTTAAAGAAAAAGATTTAAAAATTACCCGTCTTCAGGATGCGTTAACGAAAAAAGACAGTGTAACGCTTGCTATCGTTACCAGTTTAAAAAGCTCGGTGGGTATCAGCGATCCGGACATCCAGATCAATGTAGAAAAAGGAGTTGTATTCATCTCTATTGCCGATAAATTATTATTTAAAAGCGGAAGCTACGTAGTGAGCGACAGAGCAAAAGAAGTTTTAGCGAAAGTAGCGAAAGTAGTTAACAGCAAACCGGATTTTGAATGTATGGTTGAAGGACACACGGATAATGTGCCTATCAAAAATGCCGTATTAATTGACAACTGGGATTTATCTGTTAAAAGAGCTACCTCTATTGTGAGAGTATTACAGGAAGATTTGGGTGTAAATCCAAAACAATTAATCGCTGCCGGAAGAAGTTTCTATGTGCCTTTAGCAGATAATGACACGCCTGATAACAGAGCTAAAAACAGAAGAACAAGAATTGTTGTCCTTCCAAAAATCGATCAGTTCTATGATATGATCGAAAAAGAAATGAAAAACATGGCTGGTAAAAACTAATTGTTTTTAACACCATCCCTATAAATAGAAAAAGCAGGTCCGAAAGACCTGCTTTTATGTATCCCTAATTTTTTTTTAATAACCAATTAAATATTTAAATTAAGAATAGCACTTTGTATAGCTGTTTATAGCGATTTGGCTTAATTTTTCTTACGCTAAGGTATGATATATTATCGTATAAACAAAGATTTTGCCAAAAAACAAAAATAACTACAACACATCCAGACTTCCTTTTCCTTCACGGATAACTTCCGGTTCACTGCCTGAAAGATCAATCACCGTGGAAGCGGTATTATCCCCATAGCCACCATCTATTACCGCATCGACCAGGTTCTGCCATTTCTCAAAAATCAATTCCGGATCGGTTGTATATTCAATAACCTCATCGTCATCATGAATGGATGTCGATACGATCGGGTTCCCCAGCAGGCGAACAATATCCAGAGCAATCGCATTGTCCGGCACCCGGATACCCACAGTATTTTTCTTTTTAAATTCTTTCGGCAGGTTGTTATTACCGGGAAGAATAAAGGTGTATGGTCCCGGTAAAGCGCGTTTTAATATTTTAAAGGTAGCCGTATCGATTTGCTTGACATAATCGGAAATATTGCTCAAATCACAGCAAACAAATGAAAAATTGGCTTTATCCAGTTTGATACCTTTAATCCGGGCTATCCGCTCCAAAGCTTTCGAATTGGTAATATCACAGCCCAATCCATAAACCGTATCGGTTGGATAAATGACTAATCCGCCATCTTTTAAAATTTTCACAACCTTGGCAACAGCTGCCGGATTGGGATTTTCTGGGTAAATTTTAATAAATTCTGCCATGCTTATAGCTTTTACGGTTAAACATTATCGGGGCTTATCGTTGTGTTCTTTATTTTTCTGCTTCATTCGTTTGAAATAGTAGAACAATAAAAGGCCTAACCCAAAAAACACGGCTGTTATAACAACCTGCCAGATGAGTAATCCTGTTGCATCATGTTGTGTCGCTGTTTCCATTTTTTATAAATTTACCCTATTACATCCAGTTTCGCAAAACGCAGCAATAGTTTTTTAATTCCGCCTACTTCAAATTTAATTTCCGCTTTTTTATCGGCTCCAACGCCTTCCAGGTTCAGGATCTGTCCTTTTCCGAACCGGTCGTGCATAACCACATTCCCTACATTCAGGGCATTATTGGCCAGATTGGCACTTCCGGATGTTGGTACATTACCCGAAACCGGTTTCAGCTTACGGATATTTCTATCCATTTTCGGTTCCTCGTTATCCGTTATATATTTGGGCGGCGTTCCGGCAATCGGTTTTGCCAGTCGCAGTTTGGATTTGTCCACATCGCCAAAAATATCAGCATTAATTGTCGGTTTATAACGGTAATTGGTTTCCACCGGTGTTAAATATTCCAAATACTGGCTGTCTATTTCTTCAATGAATCGGGACGGCTCGCTATCAACCAGTTTTCCCCAGCGGTAACGCGATTGCGCATAGGTCAGGTAAGCCTGGTGTTCTGCCCTGGTTAAGGCTACATAAAACAACCGGCGTTCCTCTTCCAGTTCACTACGGGTATTCATACTCATCGCACTCGGGAACAGGTCTTCTTCCATCCCTACAATAAATACGGTTGGAAATTCCAGTCCTTTTGCCAGGTGAATGGTCATTAGCGCTACACGGTCGTCATCGCCGGTATCGTTATCCAGATCCGTTGCCAAAGCCACATCTTCCATAAATTCCGATAACGCACCACGGGCTCCGTCTACTTCTTTCTGTCCTTCAATAAAATCCTTGATACCGCCCATCAAAACTTCGATATTCTCAATTCGGGCAATACCTTCAGGCGTACTGTCTTTTTTCAGTTCCTGGATCAATCCGGTCTTTTTGGCAACATAATCGGTTAGATATAAAGCATCCTGGGTTTCATTAATTACCTGGAAGCTTTTAACCATCGTTACAAAATCCTTCAGTTTGCCTTTGGTTCCGGAGTTTAGTTTTAAATCAATTTTATCAATATGCTCCATTACTTCAAAGATGGAACGTTTGTAATGATTCGCCGCTATGATTAATTTTTCTACGGTCGTACCGCCAATTCCCCTTGCCGGATAATTGATAACACGTACCAAAGCTTCTTCGTCTTTCGGGTTGATAACCAATCGAAGGTAGGACAATACATCCTTGATTTCCTTACGCTGGTAAAATGACAATCCTCCGTAAATACGATACGGAATATCTCTTTTACGGAGCGCATCCTCCATTGCCCGGGATTGCGCATTGGTGCGGTACAGAATCGCAAACTGATTGTTGTTCATCTGATGCTGCATCTTTTGCTCAAAAATAGTACCGGCTACAAAACGTCCTTCTTCGCCATCGGTTAAACTGCGATGGATTTTAATTTTTGGTCCAAAATCGTTTGCCGTCCAAACCACCTTATCCAGTTTGGTCTGGTTTTTATCGATAATGGTATTCGCGGCTTCCACAATGTTACGGGTAGAACGGTAATTCTGTTCCAGTCGGTAGGTGTTTACGCCTTCATAATCTTTCTGAAAGTTTAAGATGTTGTTGATGTTCGCCCCACGGAAGGCATAGATACTCTGCGCATCATCCCCTACCACACAAATATTCTGGAAACGGTCGGACAACGCCCGCACAATCAGATACTGGGAGTGGTTCGTATCCTGGTACTCATCCACCAGTATATAGCGGAAACGATCCTGGTATTTCATTAAAACATCCGGAAAACGCGTCAGTAATTCGTTTGTTTTTAATAGTAAATCATCAAAATCCATCGCGCCCGATTTAAAGCAGCGCTCAACATAGTTCTGATAGATTTCGCCCATACGCGGTTTTTTACTCATCGCATCGGCTTCCTGTAATTCCGGATTGTTAAAGTAGGCTTTAACGGTAATCAGGCTGTTTTTATACGACGAAATCCTGCCCAAAACCTGTTTGGGTTTGTACACGTCTTTATCCAGCTGCATTTCTTTGATAATCTGTCCTATCAAACGCACACTGTCCTGAGAATCATAAATGGTAAAATTGGAAGGATATCCCAGTTTGTCGGCTTCACTACGCAGGATTTTAGCAAAAACCGAGTGGAATGTTCCCATCCATAAGTTTTTGGCTTCGCTGTTTCCAACAATGCTGGCAATACGCACTTTCATTTCCTTTGCGGCTTTGTTTGTAAAGGTTAAGGCCAATATGTTAAACGAATCAACTCCCTGGTGCATCAGGTAAGCGATACGAATGGTTAATACTCTGGTCTTCCCTGAGCCCGCTCCGGCAATCACAATCATAGGCCCGTCTTTCTGTAAAACCGGCGCACGCTGGGCTTCGTTAAGCTGATCAATATAATTTTGCATGGTGATAATATCAAACTTCAAAAATACTACTCATTACGCTTTATTACAATTAATTTACGATAGTTTTTTATTTTGCGTGTTTATTTCTTTATTCGTTTATTTGTAACGCTTTGAGCCGATTTTTAATTCTAATTTTAAAATATTTCCGATCATACTATGGACGCAACCAAAATCGTCGAATTATTAGCATATACTGTTCCTGCAATCATTACCGGTGGTGTAGCTTATTATTTCTTTAACCTGCACACCCAAAATGAAGAAGGACGCCGTCGTTTTTTATTACACAAGGAAGCTCAGAAAAGTGCTCTTCCGATTCGTTTACAGGCCTACGAGCGCATGACCTTGTTTTTAGAGCGTATCAATCCGGCAAAATTACTGGTGCGTATTGCTCCGATCACTTCCGATAAAAATGATTATGAAAGCTTGCTGATCCACCATATCGAACAGGAATACGAACATAACCTGACCCAGCAGATTTATATCTCCGAGGAAAGCTGGAATATTATCCTGACCGCAAAACACACTACTATCCAGATTATCCGGAAAGCATCTATGGGTGCTGAAAATGCGAATAAACTGCGTGAAATTATTTTAAGTGATATGATGGAAAAACAATCGCCGAGTTCGGTAGCCTTGTCGTTCCTTAAAAACGAAGTGGGCGAATTGTTTCGCTAAACAGCATTATCACTGACCTTAAATAAAAAAGACTTTTCAAATGCATGAAAAGTCTTTTTTCGATTAAAATAACAAACAAACAATTAATTATCTCTGATCACGTGGGCTACCCCCGTAATCGTATGTGTGACCGCCGGATTCATATTATCCGGATAGGTTCCGTTAAACGTAAGGTCTATATATTGTCCTACAGCTCCAAAATTACTCAGGTTAAAAGAAACCGTATTGGAAATCTGTGAAGAGATATAGTTTCCGGGTACTCCTTCAACGCTGAAATTGGTAGTGGTATAGGTTCCCGGCACATTGGTATTGCCCCAGATATAAATTCCGGTGTTAACGCCATTGCCGTGTATGTTCAGTCCGTTAGGTGTATAGGATGCTCCCAGGTTTGTCAATATGTAAACCGTTGGATCATTATCAACCTGATAGGAAATAAATTCCGTCACCGCATTACAGGCGACAATATTACCAATGTTCGTTACCGGGCTGGTAAATGTATAGGTGATGTTACCCGTTGTCTGTAAATTATCATAATCCGATCCTTCTAAAGAAAAGTTCACTGTAGAAGTACCGCAAACCAGCGTGTTAAAGCTAAAAACACCGTTTGTAATCATGGCATATTGCGGCTGATTTCCGTAATTTAAAATAACATAACCGTTTGTCACAGCGGCATTGCTGCAATTCACCAGATTCCCCTGTATCTGCGTGGGCATTACTCCCGGATTGTTAACAACAATCGTCGGCAAGGTTGTATTGCCAGAGAAAGGCCCTATTGGTGTTGAACTGATTATTCCGCCGCAGTTATCGTAAATAACCATCGTTAAGCTTTCGTTTGCCGGCACCAGTCCGCAAACCTGTCCGTTCGTATTGGTTGTTCCCATAACCGGATACAAGTTCCCGCTTCTGATAATACCAACCTGAATGCTGGACAATGGGTTACCATTAGCATCTTCCAAAGACACACACATTGAAATTACCGGGAATTGGGCATCGCAGTTCCACCATGAAAAATGGGAAACATTCCCTACATAGGTATTGCCTTGTTTGGTTGCACTTCCTTCCTGTATCCAATACCCTTTCGCATTATCAAAATGCCATAGCGGAATCGTCGCCGGAGCGGAAGCCAGCTGGCTGTTGTCTATTTTCATGACCATTTGCGCGGTATGTCCGCTGGCGATTTGCAGTTTCTGACCGGCACTGCCCCGTAATTCCACATTAAGCATTCCCAGTGTTTCCAAAGCTTTTGCGTTGCCGCTCTCGTCCTGGGCAAATAAAGTTCCCGGCATTAGGCTGCTTAAATTAGCATCAGACGGCAGTAAATGATACATTGAAACACTCACACTGCCGGAATAGGCCGCACCGTTTGCATCCTGAAAAGCACCGTCAAAAACAACTTTCGTTCCGGAAGCAAGCGTTACTTCACTCGCCGCACCGGAAGCAATAACCTGAACCGGCTGTAAAGGCAGCATCATGATTTTTACATTATTATTCCCGTTAGTAGGAACCATCGTACGCGAGCCGTCTACATAACCGGCTTTTTGCGCAGTGATATACGCAAAACGTTCGTAAACCGCAGCCGATTTAATGATAAACACTCCGTTACTGTCTGTTTGAGCAGTTGTGCTTCCTATTTTTACATTTACGCTTTGAACAGGATTGTTGTTAACGTCTACTATCTGTCCGATAAAATCACGGGAAACCTGATTTCCAAAATTACCGGAGATATTACCACCTCCGGAACTGCCTCCTTCATAAGTACTTTCAGATTCACATCCAATCGTCAATAGCATGGAAGCCAGTACTACCATTAAGAGTTTGATTTTATTCATAAGCTTGTTGTTTAGTGTTGTTACCTTATAGATACCGTTTGTCTGTATTAGTTGCGTAAATAAATCGCATTTTTTAATATTTATTTAATATAAAAAACAACATTATTTAACAAGCAATACTTTAATAACAACAAAACACTTAAAAATATAAACAAACCCAATTATACGAGTTTTAAAAATAAGCCGTACAACAGCTGTTTCCAGCTGCTTTATTCTTCGAGCAGTCTTTTTAACTGTGCCTTTTCATTTTCCGGCAGTTTGGGTAATAATTCCGTCAGATAGGCTTTGTAACGTTCCGTTTTTAGCAGTGTCCGGATGGTTTCCCGGCAGAATTTGCTGAACTGCCATTTGTGATGGATGGTTCCGTTTACCAGATAGGCTAAGGTATTGCTGTCATTTTTGTTCAGGTACAACAAATTGACCAGCGCATTCTGACGGACGTTACTTTCATATTTCGGGGAAGCATAATCCAGTAGTTCTTCATAAAACGGCATTTTATGATCGTTTTGATAATCGGCTGTGGCAAGTGCCAGCGTCAGCCAGCTTATTCTCAGGTTTTTATCGTTAAATCCCTGCCAGTTCATCGTTTTGTCCAATAATGGCGTACGTTCTTCCGGGAATTGTGCCCACAATGCCTTAAGTGCAATTTCCTGAGTGATATAGGACGCATCATCCAACAGCACTTCATATTCTTTTTTAAAGGTTTTCGGGATGGTGCGCAGTGATTTTGCCACCGCCTGTCTTGCTTTCAGATCCGAAGATTTTAAGGCTACGCGAAACAGGGCTACATTTTGCTCAAACGGTGTGTTTTCAAGCTGATAGATCACTTCTTCCTTAGCCGGATAAAAGGCATCCGATTGTAATACCGCTTCCAGTTTTTGCGCTTTGACCGTTAAAAGCTGATCCTGTAAATCTACTATTTCAAGGTAATCCCGGATAAATTTGTTCTTTTTAACAATCGATAAAGCCTCCGCTATTGGAAATTCGGCACTTTCCAGCCAGTTTTTCCGGAACTGCTGTGTGTCAAAATCCGAAACCTTATTGATTTCGGCTAAAAAGTCATCGGTTATTACATTTTTAAACGCATATTTCTGCAAATAGGCCTGCACGGCTTTCCGGAAAGGCTCCTCACCTACGTTAGTGCGCAGATAGTGTAAAGCCCACGCTCCTTTCTGGTAAAAGGTAATCGAACTTGCTTTTTCATTTAACAACGGTATCGCATCTGTTTTGGAAGCCCGCAACAAACGTTCGGCCATTTCATACAATTCCCAGTTAAAATGATCGGCTCCAAAGATTTCCTTTTCTGCCAGTAAGGCATAATACGTCGCAAAGCCTTCCTGCAGCCAGTGGTGTTTGCCCGATTGTGCCGTGATCAGATCCCCAAACCACTGGTGTGCCAATTCATGGGCATTGACATTCACATAGGTTCTGTCGTTAAACCCGGTTTCATCTACTACATAATCCTGGGAAAAAATGGTAGCCGTAGTGTTTTCCATCCCGGCATATAAAAAGTCCAGTACCGGAACCTGCCGGTAAACCTGCCACGGGTATTTCACGCCTATTTCGCGTTCGAAAAAATCGAATATTTCCTTCGAATAGCGGTAGGTCGGTTCAAATTTAGCCGTATCGGTATCCTGAAGGTAAAATTCCAAAGGAGTGCCCGTTGCCGTAATTGCCGTTTTTTTAGCAAACCTGCCAATAGCCAGCATCGCCAGATAGGAACTCATTGGTTTTTCCATGGCATACTGCCAGACCATCCGGTTATTTTTCAGTTCTTTATTCTTCAGCACACCGTTTGAGAGTACCTGAAAATCTTTATCGTAAGCAATCGTAAGCGAAAAGATCATTTTTTCATTAACATCATCAAAGCTTGGCAGCCAGTGACTGGTGTATTTCCCCTGTCCCTGGGTCCAGATCTGGGCCAGATCGCCGGCTCCTATAAAATACAGGGTTTGTCTGGGCTGGGCTTCATAATGCAGTGTCAGCTTGTTTTTCCCTTTTTTAAATCCTTCAAAAAGCTGTAGCTTCCTGCCGTTATTTTTAAATGCAACGGTTTTGTTATTGATCTTTACCTGTGTAAAATCCATACGCTGCGCATCTATCGCAATCGTATCGATTGCTGCCAATACCTCAAAATCATAAGTGATATCGCCGCTTATTTTTTTTGCCGCTACATCAAATGCGAGGGAGGCATTGATTGTTTTAAAGTCTACTTTCTCAAGTTGTTGCGCCTGTGTAAAAGCACAAATAAAATAAATTACCGCAATTAGTCGCTTCATATCGGGAATAATGGAAAGCTCAAAGTTACAAAGATTGCCCTAACATTTTCGCTGCTTTTTTGTAAGTTTACGCTTTAATCCTTCTATTTTGAAACCAAAAGCCGTTTTTAACTGGAGCAGCGGAAAAGACGCTACTCTTGCCCTTTATAAAACCCTTCAAAACGATACTTTCGACGTTAATTACCTGCTAACCAGCATTAGCAAGCAATATGACCGGATCTCCATGCACGGGGTTCGTACCGCATTACTGGAGCAGCAGGCGGCCAGCATCGGTATTCCGCTGGTAAAAATGGAAATTCCAGAAATGCCTACGATGGAAGTATATGAAGCCGTAATGCAAAATACGCTCACCGGTTTAAAGGCAAAAGGGATTACCCATTCCATCTTTGGCGATATCTTTTTAGAAGACCTGCGGCTTTACCGGGAAAACAAATTGGCTTCCATGGATTTACAGGCTGTTTTTCCGCTCTGGAAAATCCCGACAACAGCACTTATCCGGGAATTTATTGCCCTGGGTTTTAAGACTATCGTAACCTGCGTCAATGAAAAACACCTTGACAAGAGTTTCGCCGGACGGATTATTGATGATTCCTTTATAAACGATTTACCGGACACGGTAGATCCCTGCGGGGAAAACGGGGAATTTCACACCTTTACCTTTGATGGCCCGTTATTTAAGGAAGCTGTTCGCTTTGAAATCGGCGAAATCGTACACCGAAAATATGAAGCCCCAAAAACAGATACCAGCTGCAATACAGATCCCGAAAAAACTCCTGCTCCGGATTATGGTTTCTGGTATTGCGATTTAATTCCAAAATAACACCTTCATGCTCCAACAAATATTCTGCAACCTGATCGCTAAATACGATGCCGATACGAACACTGCCAATGCCCTGTGGCATACTATTGCTAAAAATTACAACAGTTCCGGAAGGTATTACCACAACCTCAGCCATCTTGAAAATTTACTGGCTTCCTTAACGCAGCACAGCGAAATGATTGAAGATTGGGACACGGTAGTATTTGCTGTTTTTTATCACGATGCCGTTTACAATACCATCAAACAGGACAATGAAGAAAAGAGTGCACAACTGGCCGAAAAAGAATTAACCCGGATCGGGTATCCTGCACACCGGATCCAGCGCTGCAAACAGCATATACTGGCAACGAAACGACACGAATCCGGAACCGATACAGATACCAATCTTTTCACCGATGTCGATTTATCCGTTTTGGGAGCAGACTGGGATACTTATGCCGTTTATTATCGGAATATCCGTAAGGAATATGCCATTTATCCCGACATGTTGTATAATCCGGGAAGAAAAAAGGTTTTACAGCATTTCCTGGCAATGGATACGATCTACAAGACTGCCGTTTACCGCGACCGTTACGAGCAAAAAGCAAAAGAGAACCTGCAGCGGGAACTGGAATTAATATAGTCTGTTAAAATCAGGTAAAACCACTTAATCCGGACAGGCTGCTTTTTACTATTTTTAAGCTCCCAAAATAACACCGGAATGCAGTTTGTACAACATACCCTGGAACTTGAAAAAGTTCTGACGTTTCTCAATGAAATCGGCATCGCTGTAGTTGAAAAAGAACTTCACGATACCTTTTTACCGGGACTTTCCTTAGGTCCTGGTTGTATTTATGTAGATTTTGAACGCCTGTTATATCCCGGTGATTTATTGCATGAAGCCGGTCATCTCGCCGTTACCACTCCTGCAGAACGGAAAGTAGCCGGAACGGAACAGCAAAGTCCCGACTGGCCTTCGGGCGGTGAAGAAATAGGCACACTGCTGTGGTCATTTGCTGCGGCACAGCATTTACAGCTTCCGCTTGAATTTGTGTTCCATGCTAACGGTTATAAAAACGGTTCGGACATGCTGATGGATAATTTCAGAAAAGGCAATTACATCGGGCTTCCGTTTTTAGAATGGGCCGGCATGACCTTAAGTGAGGCAAAAGCCGCAACCGAAGGAAAAAAAGCTTTTCCCTATATGCAAAAATGGTTAAGAGAGTAAAGTATGAAACCGGTACGTGCAATAAAATTCCCTTTTACATTTGACAAACAGCGTTTACAGGACGATGTTGCCAAAATAATGTCCTACAAATGGACCGATCATTACAACAAGAACGATTATAACGGAAAATGGACTTCGGTAGCGCTGATGTCGGAAAACGGAAAATCAGATTCCATCCTGGCAATGAACAGCAAAGCGATACATTATACCGATGCTTTGTTATCCTGTGCTTATTTTAAATCGATACTCGATAATTTCCCTTTTGAAAAAACTGCAGTCCGGCTGCTCAATTTAACCGCAGGAACCGAGATAAAACCGCATCGCGATTACTGTCTGGGTTATGAAGACGGCTCTTTTCGCCTGCACATACCAATTATCACCAATCCGGACGTTATATTTATCCTGGATGATAAACGGCTCGTTATGGAAGAAGGCGACTGCTGGTACATTAATGCGAACTTTACCCATTCGGTCGTAAATAACGGTACTGCCGACCGTATTCATCTGGTTATTGACGGACTTCAAAACGAATGGACCGATGCCCTGTTTTATAAAGAAGCTTCGCCGGAACAATTCCAAAAACCGGTTTCGGAACTGACGGAACCGGAAAAACAGCGTATCATTGAGGAACTGAACCGCATGAACCCTCTTGTTTCCGAAAGCATCATCAAAAGCCTGAACAACAGTTGATTTTACCATTACACCCAAAACGACATATCCCTAACAAAGAAGGTAGGCTTAACCAAACCTACCCTCTCCTGTCTATAAACACAATTTATTTATGGAACTCTAAACTATGCTTACTATGACCTTCATTTTATGTGGCATTATAATCGATAAAATCGTTTTGAATCTACAACCGGTTTTGCCATTAACGGAAGGCTTTCTTCCCTGCCGTGGACAATAAAGTCAAAGCTTGCTTTATTCAGTGATTCGTCCATAAAATCCTGTAATCTGAAATCGGCCTTTACCTGCCTGATTGATACTTTTGTATTGTAATCGGTATAGTGATCACTTAAAACCGATTCTGTTCCCAGATAGTACTTTTTTCCGTTAATTGTTGCAAATGCGGAAACTATAAATGATCCGTTCATGGGGCTTTGTTTTTTTGGTTAAACAACGTTCTTTATTTATATAGGATTCGTTTTACACAAGTTGTTTTACCGGGATAAAGCAACTATACTATAAAGGGGGGCTTTTTACGTATTACTCCGAACTTTTAATTTATATATTGATTTGGCTAATTTGCCAGGCTTTGCATCTGTATCCGGGATACCGCGAAACTATTCCACAGGGAACCGCAGAAAATAAGCAGCATACCCACGATTACCGTCCATTGGGTCAATGGCGAAAACGTTCTGCTTATCAAAATAATCAGGGAACCGGTCAGACTTAGTATAAAAGGCGCATATCCTTTTAATTTTATTTTTTTAAGCAATGCCCACAAATTCAAAATAAGCAGCAGCAACAGCAACGGAAACAACCATCCGGTATAGGAAATTTTTGCGATTCCGAAGCTTACCAGCATACACATATAGGATGTCCAGCACAAGGAACATTTTGGAAAAAACACCGTCAATACACGCAATACCAAAGCAGAAATTGCATGATAAATGCCTTTTTTTTGAGTTTCCGGTGCTTCCGTTCCGGAAACAGCGCTGTGATTACAAGTACTCTTATCCATCTTACTAACTTTTAAAGGTTACTTAATTACTGTCTTGAACTTGCCTTTAGACTTTGCAACCACGATGTATCTGCCGGTGGCAGATTTTCTAAAATGATACTTTCTGTTTTTTCATTCACAGTTTCCTTGCTGTTTTCCATTACCGCTGCGCTTTCTCCTCTGGTAAGGGCATTACTTTTCTGAAGCGAATACATTGCTAATAATGATGCTGCTGAGGCATCATCCAAAAGGCTTTTTAAATTAACCGGATTGTTAAATGCTTCCGGAGATTGTGTACCTTCTCCCTGCTGTGTTTCGATCTGAAAAGATTGTGTCATTTTTTGTTCTCCTTTCTGACACATACTAAAAAGAAACAACGAACAGGTTGCAATGGTAATTTGGGAAATTTTCATTTTTTCTACTATCGTTTTTTGGTTATAGTTCAATCGTCAAAAAATACTTAACCTTATAGCCGATAAGATAATTTTGTATACAGCATTTGAAAGCATAAAACTAAAAAGTAGCCCACTGATTTTTATACGTGTTTTTACCTGTTTTTTTCAGAAGCAGGGCCAAAGCCGGTCCGGCAGACAACCCGCTATCGATGAGAAACATACCGGCCCAATAGCCCGTATATCCTGGGTTTCGCTTGCTATATCCCATAAAAAATCCCGCTTGCAAACGGGATTTCTATGGCTAAAAAGCTTTTTATTTTGCTGATGCTACATACCGGAGTGCTCTTTCCAGTACCTCATCTTTATCGTTCATGAGTCCGTTTCGGGTGGGTTTTACTTCCACATCCGGAACGATACCAATTCGCTGGGTTTCCCTTTGGTCGGGATAATAAACACCCAATCCGGTAATCATGGTTTTAAAATTTCCGGGCAGGTCAATTTCAGAAACATTGCCATCGGCACCGGCTGTCTGGCTTCCAAATACTTTGGCATTTGGCGCCACCTGCAAGGCCATAGTTGTATATTCGGCATTACTCTGGGTGGTTTCGTTAACCAGTATCGCGATCCTTCCTTTATAATAATCCGGATTTTCACGTCCCACCTGCAAAGCTTTTTCGCTCATTTTAAAGCTTCCCGGATTTTCAAGTGATCCGGCAGCAAATTTGACAAAATCGGTTGGTTTTGGCATTAAATAACCGCCCAGGCTAAACACTATAAAATCGGACGGATAGCATCTTAAGTCAATAACAAGTCCTTTTGTTGTCTTGAATTTTTCCATGATGCCGATGATTTCCCCTCTCTGAAGGGCACCCGGATAAATATAACCGATGTTTCCTTCCAGCATTTTATGCGATGGTGTATCGTCTGCAAAAAACTGCACCTCCTTTAAAGGCTGACAGGCAATTTTTTTAATTTCATCTTTTTTACCGTTGTTTACCGTCACACTGATGCTCGCTGCATTCGTTCGCAGTAATTTACGGCTTATATCCCTGATTTCGGTTGCTTTATTGGAAGTTGCCAGATATTGTTTTTTATCATCTATTACTTTTTGAACGGGAACTCCGTTAATTTTAGTAATGATATCCCCTACTTTCAGATTGGTCGTTTTTCCAATTCCGTTTAACAAACGGGTTACTACTATTTTGCCTTCAATCGCTTTTAATTCAACCGGAGCAATGTTGGCCCCGAAAAAATTCTCAACCGCTTTACCAGCCGAAAAGACAAAACCATGGGAATCCTGAATTTCACTAACCAGCTGCATCATCGTGAGCTTATAGGTCAATTCGTCCTGGGCCGCTAAAACTTTAGGAATGTATTTTTTAAGTACGCTGTCCCAATTCTTTTCGATCAGGTGCTTGTACGGGAAGTAATACTCAATCATGTTCCAGTAACGGAAAAGTGCCAACAGTTTGTAGCCGTCGTCCGCCCATTTCATATCCGGATACGCTGCTTCATTTTTAAAGACAGGGTTATCCGCCTGTCCGAAGCCCAGGTAATAGCTTCGCTTGATTTTTCCAGGTTCCAATTTCCCGAAAGAAGCAATCCAGGCTTCTTTGTCTGTTGCAAATTTTGGCGATTTCACTATCGGAAGTGCTCTGAAAAGCGCATAATCCATATTGTACTTCCCGGCAGCGATTTCCGGGTGATGGTATTTTAAATAGCCCCATGTTTTTCCCAGTTCATACAGGTTATCCAGTTGTTGCGGCGTGGGTTTATTTATTGTAAAACCGGAGCCTGCGGCAAATTCCGTTATATCGTTGTCTGCCGGGTAACTAATGGTTTCAATTCTTTTTCCGTCGACGGTTATTACAAAATCGTCAAGCCAGATCTGTCCTTTTCCGGAAAGGAGTGCGCCCACATAAATCGTACTGGCATCCGGATGGTTCGGCACGGCGATGGAGTATTTTTTCCAGTCGTTTGTTCCGGCTATCCCCTCTTTCTCCATGTTTTCAAAGGCAACAATGCTTCCGTTTTTATCCAGACGGATAAATAAACCGGCAAAACCTTCCACATTATCCGTCTTCATATAGCCTTCCAGCCTGATCTCTTTCCCTTCATAACTGTCCGGTAACGTGGTGACCAGCACTCCATAAGGGTTTCCTCCTTCGGTTGCCTGGATTTTTACAGCATGCTTCCCGGAATAAACAACTACCGTGTCTTTCCCTATTTTATAATTTTCCCAAACATTCCATCCTGCAGGCAGCTGTTCGTTCTTTTCATACTGCTCAAAATCAAAATTGAATTTTGGTTTAACCGACTGCGCGTTTATTGTGTTCAGGAAGAACAACAGCAGCATCGCTACCGGCATTACCATATTCTTAAGACAGTATTGTTGTATTTTTTTCATATACCGCATGGTTTAATTTGTTAATTACGAATGCTTTTAATCGTTAAAAAGGGTTACTAATGTAGGTTTTTATTTTCAAAAAAAATAAAAGAAATTTACGGTTACTCTTTTAAATGTTTGCTACTTTTAATACCGATATTAAATCCGTTTGCGTTTTTTAACCCGATTCTTATTAAAACGCTTCAAAAAACAAAATGTTACCAAGCATGAAAATAGCCCCATTACAAGAAGGAAAATTCAATGTTGAAGCAGGAAAAACCTTTATCCCTTATGGCAATCTGACCAATCCTAAAGGTATGCTGCTGTCCATTCAGCCTTTTTTAATACAGACAAAAACGGAAGTTATCCTGCTGGATACCGGTTTGGGATTTTCTGTTGACAGCCGGTTGCAGCTGTTTACCGCTCTGGCAAAAGAAGGTATCGCACCGGAACAGGTTACGCATGTATTGCTGTCCCATTTGCATAAAGATCATACCGGCGGCATGGGGACTTTCCTGGCTGACGGTTCTTTTCAGTTCCATTTTCCGAATGCTGTTTATTACCTGCAGGAACGGGAATTGCGTTATGCCTTATCCGAAAAACACCAACCTTCCTTTGAACCGAAACTGCTGGAAGCCTTAACACAGCATCCGCAGCTGATTATGCAAACGGAAGACGAGGGTTTTATTACCGATACGATCCGTTTTACCGTTTGCGGCGGCCACACTCCCTACCATCAGGTGTTTTGGGTTACGGAAGACGGTGAAACCGCTTTTTACGGCGGCGACAATTTACCGCAGCTCACTTATTTACAGCATCATATAGCCTATAAAACGGATTTTGACGGCAAAGCCGCGATGGAATGGCGTAAAAAATGGGAGGTTCAGGCAAAGAATGAAAACTGGACCATCCTGTTATACCACGATAACGAGATACCGGTATTGCGGTTTAAAGCCGAAATGTTTTAAAAGTTTTTTGGTTTCCGGGTTTTCAAATTTCCCAATTTACCGCTATCTTCGTAAAGTGCTTTTACAAACACAAATTCCCGGATGAATAATCTTCTTGAAACTCCTATAGAATACCTGAAAGGCGTTGGTCCGCAACGTGGCGAATTGCTGCGTAAAGAACTCAGCATTCACCGCTATGGAGACCTGATCAACCTGTATCCGAATCGTTATATCGACCGCACCCGTTATTACAAGATCAACGAGCTGCAAAACAACAATTCGGAAGTACAGATCATCGGGAAAGTGATCCATATCAAAACCGTGGAGCAAAAACGCGGAAAGCGCCTGGTTGCTACTTTTGTGGACGATACCGGAGAAATGGAACTGGTTTGGTTCCAGGGACAGAAATGGATACGGGAAAGTTTAAAGCTCAATGTTGTTTATGTGATATTCGGAAAGGTAACGGCTTTTAACGGTATGTTCAATATGGCACATCCAGAAATGGAGTTACTGGCCGAACACGAAAAAAGCCTGCGCTCGGCAATGCAGTCGGTTTATCCGTCTACCGAAAAGCTGACTCAAAAAGGGATTACCAACAAAGCGGTAAACCGGATGATGCAACAGCTTTTTGTTGAAACACAAGCCTTGTTTAAAGAGCCGCTTCCTGCCTATCTGGTAGAAGAGTTAAAGCTGATCCCGAAAAATGCGGCGCTTTTTAACATCCACTTTCCGAAAAGCCAGGACCTGCTCGCCAAGGCGCAGTTCCGGCTGAAGTTTGAGGAGTTATTTTTTATCCAGCTGCAGCTGATTACCAAGAATCTTATCCGCAAGCACAAAATCAAAGGGCATCCTTTTGATAAAGTGGGCGATTATTTTACAACGTTTTACAACCATCATCTGCCTTTTGACCTGACAAATGCCCAGAAAAAGGTGTTGAAGGAAATCCGGAACGATCTGGGCAGCAATGCGCAGATGAACCGCCTGCTACAGGGCGATGTGGGTTCCGGTAAGACCATCGTGGCTTTAATGAGTATGCTGCTGGCACTGGACAACGGTTTTCAGGCCTGTTTAATGGCACCAACGGAAATTTTAGCCAATCAGCATTATTTAGGGATACGGGAACTGGCACAGGGACTGGACATTAACATCCGGATATTAACCGGTTCTACCAAGACCGCCGACAGACGCATCATTCACGAGGAACTGGAAAACGGCAGCCTGCACATTATTATCGGTACGCATGCCTTGCTGGAAGATAAAGTGAAATTTCACAATTTAGGACTGGCAATAATTGACGAACAACACCGTTTTGGTGTGGAGCAACGCTCAAAGCTTTGGAAAAAGAACGAGGTACCGCCCCATGTTTTGGTCATGACGGCAACACCGATTCCGCGTACGCTGGCCATGAGCCTGTATGGTGATCTTGATATTTCTGTTATTGACGAACTTCCGCCGGGCAGAAAACCGATACAGACCGTACACCGTTATGACAGCAACCGCCTGAAAGTATGGAAGTTTTTAAAAGATGAAATAGCAAAAGGACGACAGATATATATTGTTTATCCGCTGATCCAGGAGAGCGAAAAAATGGATTACAAGGACCTGATGGATGGTTATGAGGGTATCTCCCGCGATTTTCCGCTGCCGCAATACAGCGTGAGCATCGTGCACGGGCAAATGAAGCCTTCGGAAAAAGATGCCGAAATGGAGCGTTTTGCTTCCGGAAAAACCAATATCATGGTTGCGACCACGGTTATTGAAGTGGGCGTGAATGTTCCCAATGCGAGTGTTATGATCATTGAAAGTGCCGAACGTTTTGGGTTGTCGCAGCTGCACCAGCTTCGCGGTCGCGTGGGACGTGGTGCCGAACAGAGTTATTGCATACTGATGACCGGACACAAGCTGAGCAACGATACCAAGATCAGGATTGAAACCATGTGCCGTACGAACGACGGCTTTGAAATTTCGGAAGTGGATCTGAAACTGCGCGGTCCGGGCGATATTATGGGTACGCAGCAAAGCGGTGTACTGAATTTACAGATAGCCGATCTGGTAAAGGATCGCGAGATTCTGCAATTGGCACGTCACCATGCGATCAGGCTGTTAAAGGACGATGCTTCAATGACCAAACCGGAACACCTGGCTTTACGGCAGGCTTTTATTGAGATCTCGAAGAAAAAGAATATCTGGAATTATATTAGTTAGAAGGATGATTTTTGATATATGAAGTATGATATACGAGGGATGATTTTTGAGATCTGATATTTGTGATTTTACTTTAAATAATGCATTATAACTAATTACTATTCAAATACTATAA
Source organism: Flavobacterium inviolabile (assembly GCF_013389455.1). Lineage (NCBI taxonomy): Bacteria > Pseudomonadati > Bacteroidota > Flavobacteriia > Flavobacteriales > Flavobacteriaceae > Flavobacterium > Flavobacterium inviolabile. Next base: position 3,072,784 of record NZ_CP058278.1, read on the forward strand.
AATAACAAAACAAACAATATAAAAACTCAGCGGTATGGTTGCTTACAATCCCAAGGACTGGATTACTTTTATTTTTCGTTTTCACAAAGCGGATACCTTTCGTCAGTTAATCCCAATGATGATTACCATTGGTGTTTATTCCGCCGGAATCGGATATCTGGAAATGGAATACTGGAAGTTATCCGAGCAGAGTCATGTTAAGAATATCACCATCATGCACGGTATGCTGGGTTTTGTGATTTCCTTGTTACTGGCCTATCGCACGAACACTGCTTATGACCGCTGGTGGGAAGGGCGTAAATTATGGGGCGGATTAGTGAATAACAGCCGTAATTTGTCTATTAAGCTGGCCGCCATGCTAAAAGACGAAAGGGACCGTATGTATTTCAGAACAATGATTCCCGGCTATGCATCCATCTTAAACCGTCATTTAAAGAACACGAATACAAGCAAACAGCTTTCGGAGGATTTTGATATCAGCCTGGATCACAACAAGCACAAACCGAATCAGGTAGCCCGAATGATGTTCAACAAGATCAACGAGTTGTACGAATCCAAAAAGATAACCGGCGACCAGCTTATCATCATCAATAGCGAAATACAGTCGTTTACCGAGATCTGCGGTGCCTGCGAACGTATTAAAAACACACCTATTCCCTATTCGTACAGTGCTTTTATCAAGAAGTTCATTTTCTTTTATGTCATGACGCTTCCTTTTGGCTACGTATTCAGCCTGGGTTACTATGTGGTTCCGGTGGTTGTTTTTATTTTCTATGTTTTAGCGAGTCTGGAGCTGATTGCCGAAGAGATCGAAGATCCTTTCGGAGATGATGCCAACGATTTACCAACCGAACGCATGGCGAGCAATATCAAAATACACGTGGAAGAACTACTCTGACCGAACGTTAATTTTATCTTATTGAGGTTCGCACTTCAGTAATTTTCACTAAATTTAGTAGCCTGTATTTTCAGGCTGCTTTTTTTTAATTTGAAGTTACAAATCATGAGCTTATCCAAATCATTGCTAACGGCACCTGTTTTATCCAACGAAAAGTCACTGAAGACTTTAGTTGAAAACAGAACTATTTATTCGCTGAACAATTGCGAGTTAAATATTTTTGAAACCTATCAGACTTCCGACCTGGTTCCGCTAAAGTTTAATGATCTGGTGGTTACCAGTATGCTGAGAGGTAAAAAGATCATGCATTTGTTTGATGAGCCGGGTTTTGAATATGTACCGGGTGAAACCGTTGTTATTCCGGCGAATGTGGAAATGAAAATTGATTTTCCGGAAGCTTCCCGAAACAATCCCACGCAATGCCTTGCTCTGGCAATTGACCATATCAAAATAAAGGAAACGCTTCATTTTTTAAACGAGCGTTATCCCAAAGAAGGCAACGGCAATTTCTGGAAACTGGATTATGAGAATTATTTCTTTTACAACAATATCGAATTAGCGACCACAATTAACAAACTGGTAAAAGAATGTATGAGCGATTCGATAACCAAAGATGCTTTAGCCGACCTGACGTTACAGGAATTACTGGTCCGCATCATACAGACACAAACAATAAAAGCAATTGACACCAATGCTTTTCCGGACAAAAACAGTCCGATTATCCCCGTGGTGGAATACATCCGAAAAAATATCCGCGAGAACATCAGCTTAAAAGAGCTGAGCGATAAAGCCTGCATGAGCACTACTTCCTTTTACCGTTTCTTTAAACGGGAATTAGGCATGAGCCCTATTGAGTTTATCCTGAATGAAAAAATCAAACAGGCCAAACAGTTGCTAAAAAACCCAACCATCCAGGTAAATGAGGTTTGTTTTCAGTCCGGTTTTGAAGATTGCAATTATTTTATCCGGTTGTTTAAAAAATACGAAGGTATTACGCCTAAGCAGTACCAGCTGCTTTACATCAATTAATCTTCCTTATAGCGCAAAGGTTCCAGATCGCCCCGTTCTGCTTCGGTAAATAACCGGGAATGGATGATAAACCGTTTGCCATACGGGATTTCCAACGAAAAACTGGCACCTCTTCCGGTCACTACATCCAGCGTTAAATGCGTGTGCTGCCAGTATTCAAACTGGTCTTTGCTCATCCAGAATTCACAGCCTTCAATCACACCAAGGCATACATCGCTATATCCCAGCTGAAATTCTCCTTTTGGAAAACACATGGGCTGCGAGCCGTCGCAACAGCCGCCGCTCTGATGGAACATCAATTCGCCGTTTCGTTCTTTTAACTGGTTTATTAAAGCTATCGCTTCATTGGTTACTGCTACCCGTGCTGTCATACTTTTAAAATTTAAAAACCTAACAGGGCAGTTACCCTGTTAGGTTTCATTGAGGTACTTGTTTTTGAAAAAAATTAAAAGAATCCTAGTTTCTTTTTGTCATACGAAATGAGCATATTTTTGGTATTTCGATAATGTTCAAGCATCATTTTATGGTTTTCCCTTCCAAAACCAGATTTTTTATACCCGCCAAACGGAGCATGCGCCGGATAGGCATGGTAATTATTCACCCAGACTCTTCCTGCCTGGATAGCTCTCGGCACCTGGTATAATTCATGGGCATCACGGGTCCATACTCCGGCACCCAATCCATATAAAGTATCGTTTGCAATCGCAATAGCGTCTTCTACTGTTTTAAAAGTGGTTACACACACTACCGGTCCGAATATTTCTTCCTGGAAAATCCTCATTTTATTGGTACCTTTAAATACCGTAGGCTCGATATAATAACCACCGGATAATTCTCCTTCCAAACGGTTGATATTCCCGCCTACCAGCACTTCCGCACCTTCTTCTTTTCCGATTTTCAGGTAGGACTGGATTTTTTCGTATTGATCATTCGATGCCTGTGCGCCCATCATGACAGTTTTATCCAACGGATGTCCGATCTTTATTGCTTTTACTCTTTCGACAACCCGTGTTATAAATTTGTCGTAAATATCTTCCTGTACCAGTATTCTTGACGGACAGGTACAGATTTCGCCCTGATTTAACGCAAACATTACTGCTCCTTCAATCGCTTTATCAAAAAATTCATCATCGGCATCCGCTACGGATTTAAAGAAGATATTCGGGGATTTCCCACCCAGTTCCATCGTGGACGGAATAATATTTTCTGCCGCATACTGCATGATCAATCTACCGGTTGTGGTTTCGCCGGTAAAGGATACTTTGGCAATTTTAGGCGATGTTGCCAGCGGTTTTCCGGCTTCAATACCAAATCCGTTTACAATATTGATTACTCCCGGCGGCACTACATCTTTAATTAAATCCATTAATATCAAAATGGAAACCGGTGTCTGTTCGGCTGCTTTTACTACGGTACAGTTTCCTGCCGCAATAGCCGGTGCTATTTTCCAGGTAGCCATCAGCAACGGGAAATTCCACGGGATAATCTGTCCTACGACACCTAAAGGTTCGTGCAGACAGATACTTACGGTATTGGAATCATGTTCGGCAATGGTTCCTTCTTCGGCACGAATCACCCCGGCAAAATAGCGGAAATGATCAATACAAAGCGGCAAATCGGCAGCCAGGGTTTCGCGTACCGCTTTTCCGTTATCGATAGTTTCCACTGTTGCCAGGTATTCCAGATTTGCTTCCATGACATCAGCAATCTTATTCAGGACCAGACTTCTGTATGCCGGAGATGATTTTCCCCAGGTTTTAAAAGCTTCATGCGCGGCATCAAGTGCCAGATCAATATCTTCTTTTGTGGAACGGGCGGCTTTTGCAAATACTTTCCCGTCTATTGGTGATACATTTTCAAAATACTCTCCCTTAACCGGAGGCACAAACTTCCCTCCTATAAAATTATCATACTTTTCTTTAAATTGGGGTCTTTGAAATACATTGCTCATAATAATTGTTTTTTGCGTTTATTCAAATTTACCGCCAATGCCAACAGTAAAATAGCATAATTCCTTCAATCAATAGCATATTTTTTACACCTGTAAAATTTTAAGTTTATTTTATTAAGATTTCCTTATTAATTCTGTTATTTCGTTACACAATTATAAATAAGCAAAAGGCATTTCTTTCTGTAAAAAAGGCAAACTTTTCTTTATTCTACGCCTTACAATACTTATATTTGCATCCTTAAAATTTACTACAATGCGTATATCATACAACTGGTTAAAACAATTCATAAAATTAGATTGGAATTCGGAAGACACTGCTGCCTTACTGACTGATTTAGGTCTGGAAGTGGAAGGTGTTGATAAGTATGAAAGTTTAAAAGGCGGACTTGAAGGCGTTGTGATTGGTCATGTATTGACCTGTGTACAACATCCTAATGCCGACCGATTACGAATTACTACTGTTGATCTGGGTGAAGGTGCTCCTGTTCAGATTGTATGTGGTGCTCCAAATGTAGCGGCAGGACAAAAAGTTGCCGTAGCGACCATTGGTACAAAATTATACGACAAAGAAGGCGTTGCTTTTGAAATTAAAAAAGGGAAAATCCGCGGAGAGGAAAGCCACGGAATGATCTGTGCTGAAGACGAATTAGGTCTTGGTGAAGGTCATGACGGTATTATGGTTCTGGCCGATGATTTAAAACCCGGAACACCGGCGTCCAAAGTTTTCAATATTGAAACAGACGAAGTATTCGAAATCGGATTGACACCAAACCGTGCCGATGCGATGAGCCATTTGGGTGTTGCCAGAGATTTAAGAGCCGGATTGATTCAGAAGAATATTACGCATTCGGAATTAATCACTCCTTCTGTGAGTAAGTTTAAAGTTGAAAAACGTACGCTAAAAATCGACATTAAAGTTGAAGACAATAAGCTTGCGCCAAGATATTGCGGGGTTACCATTTCGGGCATTACCGTAAAATCGTCTCCGGCCTGGCTGCAAAACCGTTTAAAAGCAATTGGTTTAACACCAAAGAACAATATTGTTGACGTTACCAATTATGTATTGCATGAATTAGGACAACCGCTGCACGCTTTTGATGCTGCTAAAATTAAAGGTGGTAAAGTTGCTGTAAAAACTGTCCCTGCCGGAACCAAGTTTGTGACGCTTGACGATGTGGAAAGAACATTGCATGAAGAGGATTTAATGATTTGTGACGACAACGGCCCGATGTGTATTGCCGGTGTTTTTGGCGGAAAAAATTCGGGTGTAACAGAGAACACAACGGCTATTTTCCTTGAAAGTGCTTACTTTAATCCGATCGCTGTTCGTAAAACGGCAAAACGTCATTCTTTAAGCACAGACGCTTCTTTCCGTTTCGAAAGAGGTATTGATCCAACGATCACGGAATATGCTTTAAAACGCGCTGCTTTACTGATCCAGGAAGTAGCCGGCGGTGAAATCACTTCGGATGTTATTGACCTGTATCCGAAAAAAATAGAGGATTTCTCCGTTTTACTGAATTTCAGAAATGTAACCAAAATTATCGGACAGGAATTATCCAATGAAACCATTAAGAAAATCCTTGTTTCGCTTGATATCAAAGTAAACAGCGTTTCCGATGCAGGATTGGGATTAACCATTCCGGCTTACCGTGTAGACGTTCAGCGTGAAATTGACGTTATTGAAGAGATCTTACGTGTTTACGGGTATAACAATATCAATTTTACACAAAAATTAAACGCTTCGATTTCAAATTCGTCCCGTACAGAGGATTATAAGATCCAGAACATTGTTGCCAACCAGCTGGTTTCACAAGGTTTTAATGAAATGATGGCGAACTCGCTTACTTCTCCGGAATATGTAAAATTATCCGAGAAGCTAAAAGAGGAATTCAACGTGTTAATGCTTAACCCGCTTAGCAACGATCTATCCGCAATGCGTCAGTCGTTATTGTTCAGCGGTCTTGAAGCGATTTCTTTTAACATCAACAGAAAACGCAGCGATTTACGTTTATTCGAATTTGGAAAAAGCTACCACAAGCTTCCTTCCGGATATGAAGAAAACAAACACTTAACGCTTTTTGTAACCGGAAATCGTTTGATGGAAAGCTGGACAACTGCCCAGAAACCATCGGATTTCTTCTCTTTTAAAAGTTATGTAACAGCGATATTATCCCGTTTGGGCATTGATAAAACGGTTACACAACCATTAGACAATGATGTATTTGCAGAAGGAACGGCTTTATCTGTAGGAAAAGATATTGTTGTGGAATTAGGTACGGTTAAAAAATCGATTTTAAAACATTTCGACATCAAACAGGAAGTTTTATTCGCCGATTTTAACTGGAGTGCTATTTTGAAATTACTTTCTACAAAAATCAAATTTGTGGAAATCCCGAAATACCCGGAAGTACGCAGGGATTTAGCCTTATTGATTGACAATACGGTTGCTTTCGATCAGATTTTTGCTATTGCCAAACAAACGGAAAAAACCTTGTTAAAAGATGTCAACCTTTTTGACGTGTATGAAGGCAGCAATTTACCGGAAGGTAAAAAGTCATACGCCGTGAGCTTTACCATTCAGGACAATTCCAAAACCTTAACGGATGTTCAGATCGACAAGATCATGCAGAAATTGCTGGCTAATTTTGAAAAAGAATTAGGCGCTACATTGCGATAATACAACCTCACTATAAACAGAAAGTCCCGGAAAACCGGGACTTTTTTTATTGCTGACACTTTACAAATTTCTTTATAAAGTACTTTTTAGCGGTAGAATATCCGAAAGCCGGGCAACAATTTTTTTATACGGATACTGATGAAAGTCTTCCTTTGCTGTCATTCCGGTTGTCACACCTACAAAATCCACTCCGGCTGCCTGTGCTGCTTTGGCATCGATTATATTGTCGCCGAAATACAACGTTTGCTCCGGAACGGCATTGAGCCGTTTCATGGCTGTTAAAAGCCCTTCCGGGTCGGGTTTTGCCCATTTTACATCTTCCATACCAATAACAATATCAAACAGTGTTTCCACCTGGTTTTTCACGATGGATTCGTTGATAATATAGCGCTGTTTGGTCGAGATAATTCCCGTTTGCCGCTGATGATCTTTTAGCCGGGTTAGAAAAGGAATAGCATCCGAATAGAAAAAGGTATTGTCCGACATGATTCCGTCTGCCTCTTCAATGTATTCCTGCTTCAAACGCATAAGCGTTTCTTTTTCCTGAATACCCGTCAATACGGCAAACGAATCTTCCAGTGTCATTCCGATGGTCTTTTTAATAACTTCATCGGTTATGCCGGTCCAGCCGTGGCGGTTTAAAACAATGTGAAAACAACTTACGATTCCTTTTGAAGCATCGGCTAAAGTGTAATCAAAATCAAATAAAAAAGTGGTGTAATTTTGATGAAAATCAAATTCTGATAAAATCATTTTATGCAATTTAGAAGTGATTGCACACAAATATACAATTCCTTTCGTTTTACCGCCCTATCCCCAAAAGAGATTAACACAACTTTATTCTTTAAAAATAAAAAGCCACATCAAACGATATGGCTTTTACAACAATCAAAAAAAAAACATTATGATTTAGGCAGTAAAACGGTATCTACTACATGAATCACGCCATTCGACTGGTTCACATCGGCAATGGTTACTTTTGCACTGTTTCCGCTTTCGTCTGTTATATACAGATCTTTCCCTTTCATCCAGGCTGTCAGCGTACCACCGCTAACGGTTTTCAACGTTGCTTTACCTTTTCCTTTTTTGATGGCTTTATCAATATCCACCGCATTCATTTTACCGGCAACCACGTGATAGGTCAGAATCATTTGTAATTGTTTTTTGTTTTCCGGTTTTAACAAGGTTTCAACGGTTCCTTTTGGTAATTTATCAAATGCTTTATTGGTTGGGGCAAAAACGGTGAAAGGTCCTGTAGATTGTAATGTTTCCACTAATCCTGCTGCTTTTACGGCAGCTACTAAAGTGGTATGGTCTTTTGAGTTAACAGCATTTTCTACAATATTTTTAGAAGGGTACATTGGGGCACCGCCAACGGTTACTGTTTTTTCTTTTTGTGCAAAGGAAGCTGTTCCTAAAAATAACGCACACGCAATAAATGCAACGGATAAGATTTTTGAAGTTTTCATAAATGGTATAATTTTTATTGTTTATACAGTCATTTACGCAACAAACTTCATCCTGGTTTTTAAAAAGTAAAAAAAATAGGTACTAATTTTCCAGCGGCTTGTTATTCCACAAGAAATCAGCAGATTGCCGGCAATATTTTTTTTTAATTACAGGCACTATTAAACAAACCCGAAGCAGTTATAACAAAAAAAGTCCCGGTTACCCGGGACTTTAAAATATATGCTGAATCAGGGATTACTCTCCTTTTTCCATTTTAGCTTTTAATTCTGCTAATGCATCGATATCACCTAAAGTAGTTTTTTCACTATTGTTAGTTGATGTTACGTTAGCTTCAGCAGCTTTCACATTTTTCTCTTCTTCTTCACGGAAGATAGCAGTGTGAGAAGCAACTACTCTTTTGAATTCTTTGTTGAATTCAATTACTTTGAAATCAGCTGTATCACCTTTTTTCAATTTTTTCCCGTCTTCTTTTTCTAAGTGACGAGTTGGAATGAAAGCAACGATATCATCACCAAATTCAACTGTAGCACCTTTGTCAACGATTTCAGAAATTGTTCCGCTGTGGATAGTTCCTACTGCGAAAGCATCTTCATACTGATCCCAAGGGTTAGCTGTAGTTTGTTTGTGACCTAATGATAATTTACGACCATCAACATCTAATTCTAATACTACAACATCTAATTTGTCACCTACGTTAACAAATTCTGATGGGTGTTTGATTTTCTTAGTCCAAGATAAATCAGAGATATACACTAATCCGTCGATTCCTTCTTCTAACTCAACGAAAATACCGAAGTTAGTAAAGTTTCTAACGATTCCTGTGTGTTTAGAACCTACAGGGTATTTAGAAGTGATATCAGTCCAAGGATCTTGCGTTAATTGCTTGATACCTAAAGACATTTTTCTGTCTTCTCTGTCTAATGTTAAGATTACAGCTTCTACCTCATCTCCAACTTTCACGAAGTCCTGAGCTGAACGTAAGTGTGTAGACCATGACATTTCAGAAACGTGGATTAAACCTTCAACACCTTCTGCAACTTCGATAAATGCACCGTAATCAGCGATTACAACTACTTTACCTTTAACTTTATCACCAACAGCAAGTTTAGCATCTAAAGCATCCCATGGGTGAGCGTTTAATTGTTTTAAACCTAATTGAATTCTTGTTTTCTCATCATCGAAATCAAGGATTACAACGTTTAATTTCTGGTCTAACTCAAGAACTTCACTTGGGTGGTTGATACGGCTCCAAGATAAGTCAGTAATGTGGATTAATCCATCTACACCACCTAAGTCAATGAACACACCATAAGAAGTAATGTTTTTAACAACACCTTCTAATACTTGTCCTTTTTCTAATTGACCAATAATTTCTTTTTTCTGTACTTCGATATCCGCTTCGATAAGCGCTTTGTGAGAAACAACAACGTTTTTGAACTCATGGTTGATTTTAACAACTTTGAATTCCATAGTTTTGTTTACATACTGATCGTAATCACGGATAGGTTTAACATCGATTTGAGAACCTGGTAAGAAAGCTTCAATACCAAATACGTCAACGATCATACCACCTTTAGTTCTGCATTTCACGAAACCATTAACAATTTCTCCTGATTCATTTGCAGCGATAACTCTATCCCAAGCTTTGATTGTACGAGCTTTTTTGTGAGATAATACTAACTGACCTGATTTGTCCTCACGAACGTCGATTAATACCTCTACTTTGTCTCCAACTTTTAAGTTTGGATTGTAACGGAATTCGTTTAATGAAATTACACCTTCAGATTTAGCGTTGATGTCAACGATAGCATCTCTTTCTGTAATTCTCACTACTACACCTTCTACTACTTCTTCAGCATCTGTAGAGATGAAAGTTTTTGCTACTAAATCTTCAAATTCTTGTAAGTTTTTCTCGTCAACAGCATCAATACCTTCTTCGAAGTTATGCCAGTTAAAATTCGCTAAAAACTCTTCTTGTGTTTTTAATTGTTCAGACATGTCTGATAAAAATTTGTATTCTGTATTTTCTCGAGTTTCTTAATGCGATAGAAAACAACAGAAGTGTTTTACATAAATAGTTGATACCTAAAGGAAACTCTTCTTCGCCAAAAGGTGTGCAAAGGTAATATTATTTTTTTGATTTACAAAGCTTTATTAAAAAAGATATCACACCTACTCTGTTGGATATGAGCCGTATGCCCAATGAGCGTTCCGTTGCTTTTATCCGGTATTATCTTTTAAAATCCCGGTTCTTATCCGGCATAAAAAAACCGGTACACTTTCGCTACCGGTTTCTGTATATATTAATGCGCAATGTTTTCAACATCCTTAGGATCATGCTTGTGCTTGAACATAATTGCAAAAGCAATCGCAATAATCAAAGCATAGGCCGCAAATGTAAGCCAGATGTTATGCCAGTCTTTCATAAAGATACCGCTGCTAAAAACACCATCTGCCGAAATTTCAATACCGTGATTTTTTATAAATTCCGTCATTAACGGATTTGTCGTTTCCGTCTGTAAATATGTAGACAGTTCGGTTGTATTGTTGAATGATTTCGTAAAGTACTTATCAATTGCCCATCCGGAAGTAAAGCTTCCCAGTATAGCTCCGAAACCATTTGTCATCATCATGAACAATCCCTGAGCCGAAGAACGGTTTTTGGAATCGGTATTGGTTTCCACAAAAAGGGAACCGGAAATATTAAAGAAATCAAACGCCATTCCGTAAACAATACAGGACAGGATAATCATCCACAAACCGTTTACCGGATCACCAAAGGCAAACAGTCCGAAACGCAATACCCACGCCAGCATACTGATTAGCATTACCTGTTTGATACCAAAACGTTTTAAGAAGAACGGAATTGCCAGGATAAATAATGTTTCCGATATCTGGGAGATCGACATTATTATCGTAGAATATTTTACCACAAACGAATCGGCATATTTAGGGAAATGCTTGAATTCATCCAGATACACATCGCCATAAGCGTTTGTTAGCTGTAAAGCTCCTCCTAAAAACATGGAGAAAACAAAGAACAATGCCATTTTATAATTGCCAAACAGCTTGAATGCTTCCAATCCTAATGTTTCTGTAATAGACGCATTTTCACTTATTAATCGTTGCGGTTTACATTTTGGTAAGGTAAAGGCATAAACTCCCAGGATCAAAGCGGCAATACCGGCAATGTAAAACTGGTAATCTGTAGCCTTATTTCCGGTTAAATTGGTAATCCACATGGCTACGATAAAGCCTATGGTTCCAAAAACACGGATAGGTGGAAAATCCTTAACAATATCACTGTTGTTTTGTTTTAAAGCAGTATAGGAAATGGAATTACTCAGGGAAATCGTAGGCATATAAAAGCACATTGCCAAAAGCATAATGTAAATAAACATTGTTGGCGTGCCTACCTGCGGCATATAGAATAAAACCGCAGCATACAGGATGTGCAGTATTCCGTATAGTTTTTCTGCATTTACCCATCTGTCGGCAATAATCCCCGTTAGTGTCGGCATAAACAAAGAAGCGATTCCCATAGTTCCGAAAACCAGTCCAAACTGGGTTCCTTCCCAGTTCTTAGTTCCAAACCAATAATTTGCAATAGTAATGAGCCATGCCCCCCAAACAAAAAATTGGAAGAAATTCATTAAGATGAGACGGTTCTTTATACTCATGTTATATGTTGTAATTAGGGTTATTTAATTTTAAAAAAGCTGGTAAAGCTATTAATAAAAAGAAGAAATCCAAAATAAAAAAAGTTATAAGACAAACTTCATTTATTTCGGATTATAATTTAAAGGTATTTATTGTGCTAATTTTTCTGCTACCAGTTTTAAAACCAGTTCGAACTGCTCTTCTCTGTTTAAACCGGAGTTGTCAATTTCAAAAGCATCGGCCGCTTTTACCAATGGCGAATCTTCTCTGCTGGTATCAATCTGATCGCGTTCTGTTACATTCTGAAGTACTTCCTGGTAAGTTACGGACTGTCCTTTTCCGGTTAATTCATCATAACGACGCTGTGCTCTGGTTGCCGGACTTGCCGTCATAAAAATTTTCAGTTCCGCATTTGGAAACACAACGGTTCCGATATCTCTACCGTCCATTACTATCGCCTTGTTCTCCCCCATTTTTTGCTGTTGTTCCACCAATTTGGCTCTCACCTGTGAAATTTCGGCTATTTTGCTGACCTGGCGGGATACTTCAAGAGTTCTGATCTCTGTTTCTACATTTTTACCATTAAGGAACATTTCAGCAAAACCCAGATGGGTATTGAATTCAAAATGCAGTTCCACTTCCGGCAAAGCAGCAATAAGCTGTTCTTTATTGAAGTGATTTTCCGAAATTATATTTTGTTGCATGGCAAACAAGGTTACCGCTCTGTACATTGCTCCGGTATCGACATACACATATCCCAGCTCTTTTGCCAGTTGTTTTGCCAGTGTACTTTTTCCCGTCGATGAGAAGCCATCTATTGCTATGGTAATTTTTTTCAAAATGCTTGTATTTTATTGTAAGTTAATCGTAAGTCCGAAAAGGCTGGTATTTCCTGCGGAAGTGTAGCGCGAGTAAGAATAGTCGAATTTAACGGTATTGAATCGAAGTCCGAATCCGGCAGAAATTCCGGCAAAGGTTCGCTGATCGGTAATGGACAGCTCTTCACCTCTTCTGAAGTTATAGCCCAAACGGAAATTAAGGCTTTTTCCGGGAAACAATTCCGCTCCGACAATAACGTGCCGCATCGCATTGTTTATAAAAGATACTTTTTCTTCTTTAACTTCTCCGTCAATGGTGTTTTCTGACCTGTTAGGGTTCGAGAAAGCAATATCCCACTGTTGTAAGTTTTCTAAGGTCAGGTGCCACCTGATGGGTACATTTGCCATTTCCTGTGAAATTCCGGCAATGATCTCTAACGGTAATTTTTCCTGCATTCCGGCATAGGTCGTGATTTGTGTTCCCACATTCCGAACGGCCAGTCCGATATTAATATCGTTATCTTCATCTACATAAATAGCGCCGATATCTACCGCTGCTCCAAAAGAGTTATAGCTTTCCAGTGTGGAAGATATCAGTTTGGCACTGGCGCCCACATGTATGTCTGTCCACGGAATATTATAGGCATAGCCGAAAGAAAGTGCAATTTCACTTCCTGTAAAGTCATTGGTACGGGTTCCGCTTTCGTCATATCCTTCAAAGGTTCCGTAGTTCACATAGTTAACGCCGGCATGGAAGGTCTGAACGTGCCGGTCCCAGGTATAGGCATAGGCCGCCGTACCATAGGTAACTTCTCCGTAATAGTTCCCGTAATTCACCGAAAGGTGATTGTCCATTTCTACATTGATAGTCGCCGGATTGAAGATCGCCTGGTTAACGTCATTATCATATATCGTAACCGTTTTACCGCCCAAAGCCGCCTGACGCGGTGAGGTAACTAAATTCAGAAACTGATAGGTATATTTTCCTCCAATCTGCCCATACGAACAGGCACAGATGATAAGAAAAAAAGAAGTCAGTATTTTTTTTGACATTTTAAATGTTCGTTTCTGAATTATATAACGCAGTTGCGAAGATATTATTTTTTTACTTACAGTAAAAAATAAAACAAGAAAGGCATACGCTAATTTTTAAATTAACGTATGCCTTTTATGATGCTTCCGGAAAGGATATCCCTTACTCTGCGAGTAACTTTTTAGCGTGTTTCGCTTTTTGGTCTGTTACGGCAATAGCCAGTACTTCGCTCATTTCTTTCACATAATGGAAAGTCAGTCCTTCCAGATATTCCGGTTTGATCTCATCGATATCCCTTTTGTTTTCATGACAAAGGATGATCTCTTTAATATTCGCTCTTTTGGCTGCTAATATTTTTTCCTTGATTCCGCCTACAGGAAGTACTTTTCCTCTTAACGTGATTTCTCCGGTCATCGCAATGCTTTTCTTCACGCGTTTTTGCGTAAAGCTCGATACTAAAGACGTTAACATCGCCACACCGGCACTTGGTCCGTCTTTTGGCGTTGCGCCTTCCGGAACGTGGATGTGCACGTTGTAATTTGCAATCACTTCCGGGTTGATACCTAACATTTCTGCATTGGATTTGATGTATTCCAAAGCAATCGTAGCCGATTCTTTCATTACCGTACCTAAGTTTCCGGTCATCGTCATGTTGCCTTTTCCTTTGGAAATAATCGATTCAATAAATAAAATATCACCGCCTACACTTGTCCAGGCCAATCCGGTTACCACCCCTGCCGTTTCATTGTTTTCATATTTATCACGTTCCATTTTAGGAGCGCCCAATACTTTTATAATGTCTTCATCGGTAACTTTAATGTTGTATGCTTCTTCCATTGCAATGGACTTCGCTGCATTTCTGACAATCGAAGCGATTTGCTTTTCCAGTCCGCGAACACCGGATTCACGGGTATATCCTGCTGTAATTTTTTCCAGCTGTTTTTTACCGATCACCAGGTCTTTTACCGTAAGTCCATGCTCCTGTAATTGTTTTGGCAGTAAATGCTGCTTCGCGATCTCAATTTTCTCTTCAATCGTATAACCGGTCATGTTAATCACTTCCATTCTGTCGCGCAAAGCCGGCTGAATGCTGTTCATACTGTTTGAAGTAGCAATAAACATTACTTTAGATAAGTCATAGCCCATTTCCAGGAAGTTATCATAGAAATCAGAGTTTTGTTCCGGATCTAAAACTTCCAGTAAAGCCGATGACGGATCGCCGTTATGACTGCTGGATAATTTGTCTATTTCGTCTAATACAAATACCGGATTGGATGTTCCGGCTTTTTTAAGACTCTGGATAATTCTACCCGGCATTGCACCGATATAGGTTTTCCGGTGTCCTCTGATCTCCGCTTCATCACGCAGTCCGCCTAATGAAATACGAACGTACTCTCTTCCTAAAGCTTCGGCAATAGATTTTCCGATTGAGGTTTTACCAACGCCCGGAGGTCCGTACAAACAAAGGATCGGGGATTTCATATCGTTTCGCAGTTTTAAAACTGCCAGATGTTCGATAATACGCTTTTTAACGTCTTCCAGTCCGAAATGATCCCTGTCCAGTATTTTCTGAGCATGTTTTAAATCGAATTTATCTTTCGAATATTGATTCCATGGCAATTCCAGGAACAATTCCAGATAGTTGCGCTGAATTGAAAATTCCGCTACCTGCGGATTCATTCGCTGTAATTTTGACAGCTCTTTATCAAAATGCGCTTTTATTTTTTCATTCCATTTTTTAGACTTTGCCTTTTCGCGCATTTCGTCCAATTCCTCTTCATGGGAAACACCACCCAATTCTTCCTGGATGGTTTTCATTTGCTGCTGCAAAAAATATTCCCGTTGCTGCTGGTCTAAATCAAAACGAACTTTTGACTGAATATCGTTTTTCAGTTCCAGCTTTTGCAGTTCCAGGTTCATGAAACGCAATGTTTCCAGTGCCCGGTCCTTTAAGTCGTTTACGGCTAACAGGTTTTGTTTTTCATTCACCGTAAGGTTCATGTTTGACGAAACAAAGTTGATCAGAAACGATTTGCTTTCAATATTTTTAATGGCGAAAGTAGCCTCCGTTGGAATATTCGGGCTTTCTTTTATAATCTGAATAGCCAGTTCTTTGATGGATTCGATTATCGCATTGAATTCTTTATCCTTTTCGGTTGGGCGCTCTTCCGGAACTTCTTTTATGGTCGCTCTTAAATAAGGCTCTTCGGTAGTTACCTCATCGATAGCAAAACGTTTTTTCCCCTGAAGAATTACCGTGGTATTCCCGTCCGGCATTTTCAGTACGCGTAATATACGGGCCACCGTACCCACATTGTGAATATCGGCTGCCGAAGGTTCTTCAACGTTTTCGTCTTTCTGCGCTACTACTCCAATAATCTTGTCACCGGAATTAGCATCATTAATCAGTTTAATCGATTTATCTCTTCCTGCCGTAATCGGAATGACAACACCCGGAAAAAGTACCGTGTTACGCAATGGCAGAATGGGCAGGTCTACCGGAAGGACTTCATTATTCATCTCTTCCTCGTCCTCAGGAGTCATTAACGGAATTAATTCTGCATCCGTATCGATTTCCTGAAGTGACAAATTGTCCAGTGTAAGTATTTTTTGATTTGACATAGTTTTTTTTAAGTCATTTTGTCATTAAATAGTGAATTATGCAATAGTTTTTACAACTATTACACTGATAGTTAACCAATCGTCAGCGATTATCGTTAACTCCCTGTATATAAATCAATCTTTGTGCCATAAAAAAGCCCAAACATTGTCCGGGCTTTTGTATTACTTTATTCTCTTTATTAATTAAGAATATCGCGATTGCTATTTTGTATCTGTTTCTTCTTTAGCAGGAATACTTCAGATTTTATAAATTCGATCTTATTACTATTATTGATACGTTACATCAAAAGTTCCATCTGTTACATTATGAGTATCAGGTGACAAAACCGGTAGTGTAGCGACAAAATGGAATGTTCCTTTTATTTTTTTATTTGCTACATCATGACTAATAACGGTCACAGAACCTGAATCGGATGCAAAATTTCCTAACGGGCTCATATCCTTAGTATATCTTCCCGAATAATCACCAATCATGGTTAAATTATAAGTTCCTGGTGTTACATTACTTTTCAGAGATAATGCTATGTTTTCAACAGCACCTTTTCTTCCAATAATATTGATTCTATCTGACATAGACATCGCAGAAATATTTGTTGGAGTAAAATTCTGCCCATTTAGTTTTGCAAAAAAAGTATTATTATTTGATGGATTTGTAGGTACATCTGCAGTATATGGAATATTGGTGAACGATCCGTTTGTAAATACTTTTGTTTCTATCGTAACTCCATTGGCATATCTGATTCCTGTAAACTTAAATTTACCCGATATTTTTTTATTTTGTGTATCAATACTGGTTATTATAATTTCAGCTGTATCAGTATAGCCTGGAACACCCGCAAATGCTCCCCATTGATCACTTGCTCCCATATATGGAATACTTCCGGAAGCCTGACTGTATATTAATGCAAAACCTCCTTGTACACCTCCTGAATTTTCATCATAATCATCCCAGGTGTAGGTTCCAACGGTTCCTTCCGGTACTGTAATCTGAAAAAACTCTCCTGTTGACTTCATTCCCGTTATAGCAATATAGTCATCATTAACAATTGCCTGAGTAGTATTAGCGGTAAAAGTCTGTCCATCAAAATCGGCTTTAAATGCTCCACTTGTTCCACCACCGGTATTGCCACCGCCAGTATTACCACCTCCTGTGTTTCCGCCATTATTAACTGCTAATGCCGGGTCAATTGACTCTACCTCACAGGAAACAAAAGTAAATGCCGTAAAAAACAAGAAAACCGTTGCTAAAAGTTTAATTTTTGTCATCTTTAATTTGTTAGTTTGTTAAAATTTCGCCAAATATAGCGGTTTATTTCAAATTTTTCTTATTTAATTGAACAAAAATATACGGATATCACATATCTGTTTTTTTAGTGAAAAACACAAAAAAAGCCGCCCTAAAGGCAGCTTTAAAACAGGTATCCTGATTTTTATTGTTTTGTATAGACAATGCTGATAGTCGCTGTCAGGTAAACCGGCGAACCGTCATTGGCAGTGCCTACAACCTGTCCTTCTTCAACAGATGCTGTTATCGTACTTCCGGAAACCGTATAATTATCTGTATAGGTTTCTCCTTCATCCGTATACGTTAGTGATAAAGTAGTACCGGTTAATGTCCACGTACCGGTAAGATTCGGATCGGTAAAGCATTCCATCGTTTCCGTTACTCCGTCAGAAACAATATCAATTCCATTGGAGGATGCCGTAAACGTATTATTGGCATTCAATACTAACAGGCTATTGTTAAAACAGTTTGTTTCATTCATCTGATTGGTTGAAGGTGTGCCGTCTCCATTCAAATCGGTAGGAACAGAAGTATTAAAGGCTGTCATTAAATACGTCCCTGTGATATTGCCGCCACCGGTATTACCGCCACCAGTGTTTCCGCCGCCGGTATTGCCACCACCTGTGTTTCCTCCTCCTGTATTCCCTCCGTTATTGGTTAGCAAAGCTCCGTCTACCGGCTCTACATCACAAGCAGTAAATAAAAGTCCTCCGGCTATTAATAAGCCCATACCTATATTTCTAATATTCTTCATACTTCAATTTTAGTTAATTACAATATTACGGTTAATTCTTTAGTAACGAAAATTTCTTCTTTTTATTCTTTGGGTACCCTTGTTAACAGGATCAATCCTGCCACAAAAAATACAATTAAAAACAAAATGGCATTCTGCATTTTCCCGGTTATGTCTGCAATATAGCCATATAAAAACATACCGATTACGATACCGATCTTTTCCGATACATCATAGAAACTGAAAAAGGAAGTGGTATCCTGTGTTTTCGGGATAAGCTTCGAATAGGTAGACCGGGATAACGATTGTATTCCGCCCATAACAAGCCCTACGCAGCTGGCTGCAATATAAAATTCATTTGGTGTCACTACAAAATAGGCATAAATACAGATCAGGAT
This sequence comes from Flavobacterium inviolabile, assembly GCF_013389455.1. NCBI lineage: Bacteria > Pseudomonadati > Bacteroidota > Flavobacteriia > Flavobacteriales > Flavobacteriaceae > Flavobacterium > Flavobacterium inviolabile. Next base: position 3,091,361 of record NZ_CP058278.1, read on the forward strand.
CCAAAGGAAATTGATCAGCATCAACACCCTGATATTTCCAAACTTCGCGGATGCTTTTGATGTAATAAAGGCTCCGAAAACAGCGATTAACTGAATCAGCAGTATGCTGACAATTAATCCCATTGTTCTTTTTTCGTCACTACCCCAGGCGACTTCTTTTTCACCAAAATAGGCCGCAACAATCATAACCGTCTGCACAGCCATACTGTAAACAAAGAAAGCGCCCAGATAACGTTTTAACGGCTTGATTTCCTTTAACTGGCTCCATACCTTCTGTAATTCTTTGAATCCGTTAAAAATAATCTGCTTCTGAATCTTTTTACCGTTTTTATAATCCGGCAGATAGCGATAAGTATACTGGCTAAAGCCCATCCACCACAGTCCTACCAGCACAAAAGAAAACTGCATTGCTTTTAGCTGGTTTTCAAAGCCGAAGGTTTCAAACTTCATGACCATGATCAGGTTGATGATTAACAATATAACACTGCCCACATAGCCTAAACCATATCCTTTCGCACTGATGCTGTCCTGTTGTTCCGGAAAAGCAATATCGGGTAAATAGGAATTATAAAAAACCAGACTTCCCCAAAAACCAATCAACGCCAGCATGTACGTCAGCAATCCGATGATAATATTATCCAATGAAAAGAAATACAATCCCATACAGGAAAGCGATCCCATATAGCAGAAAAACTTCAGAAAGATCTTTTTATTTCCTAAATAATCGGCAATACCAGAAAGCAGCGGCGATAAAATAGCGACCACTAAAAAACCGATAGCGGTTATATAGCTGATCAGGGCTTCACTGCGAATGGATAATCCGAAAAGCGGAATTTCTTCTATCACCTTAATACGGAAGAGTGCTCCATAATATAACGGAAAGATAGATGATGAGATTACCAGGGCATAAACGGAGTTTGCCCAATCATAAAATGCCCATGCATTTAGCAGTTTCTTGCTGCCTTTTTCAAGATGTATCATAAATAGGTATAAAAAAAGCTGTTCTTTCTGAACAGCTTCGAAGATACTATATTTTTTTATTTAAAAACAACACCAAATTTTTTCGCTTCCGCTTTTGATTGCGGAATTAGATTCCTGATTTCCGCTATACGGGTTTCATTACTCGGGTGCGTACTTAAAAATTCCGGTTGTGCCTGTCCTCCGGAATTAGCCGCCATACGCTGCCAGAAAGCGACAGCGGTATCCGGGTTATATCCGGCAATTGCCATTAAGGTTAATCCTATTTTATCGGCTTCACTTTCGTGTTTTCTGCTAAAAGGCAGCATACCGCCATATTGTGTGGTTACACCATAAGCCGTCATGGCGATCTGCTGGGTTTCCGCACTCTTATTTCCAACAGCTGCTCCCACACCGGCTGCACCCAATTGCTGTAATAAACCGGCACTCATTCTCTGCTGTCCGTGATTTAATAAAGCATGCGCTACCTCATGTCCCATTACCGTGGCCATTCCCGCATCGTCTTTACAAATAGGCAATATTCCGGTGTAGAATACGATCTTTCCACCAGGCATACACCAAGCGTTTACTTCTTTACTGTCTACCAGATTGTACTCCCATTTATAGTCTTTTAAATATCCCTGATATCCATTGGCGTTCAGCCATTTTTCAGCTGCCGCTTTGATTTTCATTCCCACATTTTCAACGCGCTGTACATCTTTGGTACCTTTAACAACCTTATTTTCACTTAAAAACTGATTGTATTGCTGAAAAGAAGACGGATAAATTTCGCTATCCGGCACTAATGCCAAAGTGCTTTTTCCGGTAAAAGGGTTTTTAGCACAGGAAATTCCCAATACCAATAAACCAGCTACTACTAAACGATAATTCATTTTCATAAGGGATACATTTTAAATTTTAACAAAATTAGTGATTCCTGATAAATTAGTAATGAATATCCTAACAAAAATCAAGGCTACTTCTCTCCGGAACCGGATTTCGTTTCCCTATATTTTAAGAATAATTTATCAATAAAACGACAGTTATAACTTAACTTGCAACTGTTTTAGTATACAAAAATGAAAGAAAATAAACCAAAGCACCAACAATCCGTTAAAATACCCAAAGTAATTCTTTTCACGGCCAAACTATTTGAAAAAGTATCTTCAGATCTGGCAACCCAGTTTGCTATGAAATTGTTTATAACGCCAATCCGTTACAAAACGCCCAAAAGAGAATTTGAAATGGATAAAAACAGCCGCCAGGAATTACTGATGGTTCCTGCGATCCAAAAAGAGGTGATTTTGTATCACTACGGTTCTTCCGATAAAAAAGTCTTATTGGTTCACGGTTGGAGCGGACGCGGTACGCAATTGGTAAAAATAGCCGATGAGTTACTAAAATCCGGTTATGCAACGATTAGTTTTGATGCACCCGGACACGGAAAATCGCCCGGAAAAACCAGCAATATGAAAGAATTTATTGCTGCAATATTAGAAATTGAAAAACAATACGGGCCGTTTGAATATGCCATCGGACATTCCTTAGGCGGGATGTCGGTAATGAATGCCATCAAACAACAACTGAAAGTTAAAAAAGCAATTATCATTGGCAGCGGTGATATTGTAAAAGACATTATGGACGATTTTATCCTGAAATTGGGTTTAAAAAAGGAAATCAGCCAGCGAATGAAAGCCCGGTTTGAACACAAATTTGGCGAAACCATGGAAAACTTTTCTTCGTATATAGCAGCAGAGATGGCTACTATTCCGGTATTAGTGATTCATGACGAAGACGACGATGATGTTCCGGTAAAAGCGGCACACCACATCTACAAGCATTTAAAAGACGGACAGCTCATGATTACCAAAGATCTTGGGCATCGAAAAATATTAGGCGATAGTAAAGTCATTAAACGGATTATGGAATTTTTACACTAAAGGTTATGAAAAATCTAATTTATGTTATCGCATTGTTGACTGCTTTTTCCGGTTTCGGGCAAACACCGGGTAAAAAGTTCAACGTCCAGAAAACAGATAAAGAATGGAAAGCACAGCTAACCAAAGAAGAGTATGAAGTACTGCGCAATAAAGGAACCGAACGTGCTTTTACCGGAAAATACTGGAATACCTTTGAAAAAGGGAAATATGTTTGTGCAGCCTGCGGTCAGGTTATTTTTAATTCCAACAGCAAATTCAAATCCGATTGCGGCTGGCCTTCGTTTGATCAGGCCATAAAAGGTTCGGTTATTTACCAGCATGACAATAGTTTTGGTATGGACAGAACCGAAGTGTTGTGTGCCAACTGCGGCAGCCACCTGGGGCACGTTTTTGATGACGGTCCGGCAGCGACAACCGGAAAACGATTCTGTACCAACTCTGTATCCATTAAATTTATACCTGCAAAAAAATGAGTTACCCGATAAACAAATCCGAAGAACAATGGAAATCCGAACTGGGCGAAGAACGTTACCGCATTCTTCGTCAGAAAGGAACGGAATATCCGCATACCGGAAAATACAACCTCCATTTTCAAAACGGTACCTATTGCTGTGGTGCCTGCGGTGAACCGCTTTTTGAAAGCGATTCTAAATTTGATTCGCATTGCGGCTGGCCTTCGTTTGACGAATCCATTCCCGGAAAAGTAGCCTATATAAAAGACGTTTCCCACGGAATGATCCGTACCGAGATTTTGTGTGCCAATTGCGGCAGCCATCTCGGACATGTATTTAATGACGGTCCGACCGAAACGGGAATACGTTACTGCGTCAATTCGCTTTCTATCGATTTTAAAGAGGAATAAATCCATGGACTTATTTAGTGATTCCATAAGCTGGGCCGAGAAATTAGCACCAATCATTACACAATATAAAGACCGGAAACATCCCCTGGAATACCAGAACCTGTATCAGCTGGTTATTATGGTGATATTATCCGCTCAGGATTCGGATGCCAATATCAATAAAATAGCACCTGCACTTTTCCGGCGATTTCCTAATTTTGAAAGCCTTCAGGATACCACTCATGACGATTTATTTCCATATATCAGCGGTGTCAGACATTTCCAGATGAAATCCGCATGGATACTGGAAACGGCACAACTCATTAAAACCGATAAAGACATTCCACTTACAATGGAGACCCTGACCCAGTTGAAAGGTATCGGAAGAAAATCGGCCAATGTGATCATGAAAGAATCCTTTGTAAAACCGGCTGTTGGTATTGTTGTGGACCTGCATGTACTGAGAGTTGCTCCGAGAATCGGGCTTATTCCTGCTACAAAAGACGGCAATAAAGCCGAAAAACTGCTCATGCAGCTGTTCCCCAGGACGCTATGGGAAGATGTTGGCATGTGTATCTCTTTTTTAGGAAGAGAGATCTGCCGGCCTACCAACCCGAAATGCCTCGGCTGCTTTATTAATGCCCATTGCCATTATTACAATAATAACTAATTATAAAAAAACAAAAAAGCTGCCCGAAAACAGGCAGCTTTTTTTATTTTGAACCGGATCCTTATACTTTTGAAAGGACTCTTTTCTCCTCCGGCTGATGTTCTTTTTCCTCTTTATTATCCTGATTGAAAGTAGATACTTTCTTGGTATCCCGCATAAAGGCATATACCAGTAATGACACAAATACACAAGCCGTTACATAATAGTAAAAGTAATGCTCATTACCGGCATCTTTAAACCATAACGCTACATATTCTGAAGTTCCTCCAAATACAGCCACCGTTAACGAATACGGTAAGCCTACTCCCAATGCCCGGATTTCGGTTGGGAATAATTCCGCTTTAACCACAGCATTAATTGAAGTATAACCACTCACAATAATCAGTGCTATCATCACGATAAAGAATGCACTCCAGATACCGTCGGCCGGACTTAAATTGCCTAAGGCGTTAAACAACGGTACCGTTGCCAGTGTTCCTAAAATCCCGAAAGTCAGTAATAACGGCTTTCTTCCGATCTTATCGGATAATAATCCGAATACCGGCTGTAAGGCTGCAAAAAGGAATAATGAAATAAAGGTAATAATCGTAGAATCTTCTTTCGAATATCCAACAGTATTGATCAGGTATTTCTGCATATAGGTCGAATAGGTATAAAAAGCAACCGTTCCGCCCAGGGTCAAACCAACCACCAGTGCCAACGCTCTCGGATGTTTCAGTAACTCGCTGATGCTGCCGCTTTTCTTTTCGGTGATCGTTTTGTTTTTATCATCTGTTTTTTTGAAAGCTTCCGTTTCTTCCATGTGGCTTCTCAGGTATAAAGCTACAATAGACAAGGCTGCTCCGATAAAAAACGGCACTCTCCATCCCCAATCATGCATTTGTTCTTCCGTTAGGAACATTTTTTGCATGATCAGCTGAATACCCAGGGCTATTAACTGCCCGCCAATTAGCGTGACATACTGAAAACTGGAATAGAACCCTCTTCTGCTGGACACTGCCATTTCACTCAAATAGGTTGCCGAAGTACCATATTCTCCTCCAACGCTCAATCCCTGCAGCAATCGGGCTACTAAAAGTAAAATGGGTGCCAGAATACCAATTACTTCAAATGAAGGTGTTAAGGCAATTAATAACGATCCTAAAGACATTAAAAGTACCGATAAGGTCATTGAGAATTTTCGTCCTGCTTTGTCCGCAATACTTCCGAACAGCCATCCGCCAATGGGACGCATTAAAAATCCGACTGCAAAAATTCCGGCTGTATTTAATAATTGTGCCGTCGGGCTGCTGGACGGGAAAAATACCGGAGCAAAATAAATGGAAAAGGCAGAATAGGCATACCAGTCATACCATTCCACTAAATTACCGATGGAACCGCTGATAATGGCTCTTAATCTGCGAGATACCGACATCTCCTGTGCTTCTATACTATTTGTATTCATCTGTTTTGTTTGCTTGATTTTTATAAACTAATTTGAACGCTTGCCAATATTTCACCGGCTCTTTGGGTTACTTTCAATGATTCCGGATCATAAAGCGGTCTGCTTGAATATTGCAACGAAATTTTAGCATTATGATCTAAAATTAAAAAATTGGTGCCAATATCATAATAATGTCCTGTCTGATTTAAAGCTTCCAGATCTTTCAGCGCATAAACCACATAGGGCTGAATTCTTATTTTATCACTGAATTTTGGCAGTAAAAACCCGGCCTGAGTGTGCCAGATGGAACCGGTTCCCATCGAAAACCTTGCATTTCCGGCACCTTCGGCTACTCTGTTTCCTGTAAAATCGGCATCAACCGTACCCGGATTCATAATACCGGTTGTGCGGATATAATTAGGTCCGAAATTGTAATCGTAAAAAACACTATAAAGGGATGCTGACATTTTTTTGGAAGGATCCCCTACCGGAAATTCGGTAAACACATCCACTCCAAAAACACTGATATTATGATAGGATAAAGAACTGTCAGGGTTCAAAGTAGCCGTTCCTTCGGCATTGCTGTAAAATCCGGCACCCACATTAAAAATCTTTTTTTCACCCAGATAGGTTCCCGGCAAGAACGAAGAGGTAATGGCTTCCTTATCCTTAAACTGGTAGAAAATATAACCTGCTGTGGCAAGATTTCCTTTCTGGTTGTTATCAACCGCTATCGTAGCCGCTGTAGGTTTAATATCGGTGGCAAAGGGTTTATTCACATTGAAGCGGTATGCCAAGCGTTTGTATTCGCCATGAACAAAAATTCCGAATTGCCGGGACATCTGGTCGGACATTTCGATTGTCGGAAAATTGTAAATCGGCAGATCTGCCGTCAGCATTTTATTGGAACTCGCATTGGTCAGACGGCTAACACCATTCCAGGAATGCAGTCCGGTTCCAACGGACAGCGAAAAGTTTTCCGTTTTCGGGATAACAACAAACTCATTATAGGCATCGTGGAAAAATATTTTGGCTTTTTTCCCTTTTCCGTCAGCTCCATTTGCTGTTCCGCCACCGGAAATAAACGTTTGGTTGTTCATTCCCACCTGAAAGAACAATTTGAATCTTTTGGAAAGCTGTACCGTTGTGGAGATTCTCATTCTTCGGATTCCGGCATCATAAACATTTTCCGATGGAAGTCCGTTCACCATTGTTCCCGGATTGTTTTCAATGTAGCGAAACCAGGTTTGATTCCAGATACCAAATTGCAGGTATTTATCGCCCGCCTCATTGAATTTTATTTTAAGCGAACCCAAAGGTTCCTTTTTTTCTTCTTTAGCCGGCTCTTCCTGTGCAAAAAGGCTCGCGCCACACAAGAGCATACAGACTAAAGAAAGTCGGTTTTTAAAAAGAATTTTCATTTGCGCTTTGGTTGTTTTGTTTCTTTGTTTTGCTTATGGTATAATTATTTAACTATTCCATAACACAAACAAAACACCCAACTTTGAGGAAATTTTGAAGAAAAACTGTAGAAACCTTGAAATTTCGTTTTTTTAACAATTTAGGCTTTTTTAAAGCGAATTTTAAAACTATGAATTCCGTTTTCATAATAATATGCAACAGAATAGCCATAGAGATCAATTATTTTTTTAACGATTGACAACCCGATTCCGGAAGATGTTTTTTTGGAATTTCCTTTTTGAAAACGGTCAAAAACTTTTTCAGGGGCAATGTTTGGAGGATTACCGGTATTCTCAACCAGCAAATAATCTGTATTTAATGTTACTTTTATTGTTCCGTTGGGAATATTATGTCGGATGGCATTAGTGATAATGTTGTTATGCAGTATTTTAATCAGGACGTCATCAATAACGACAAATACATCATCGTCAATGGCTGTTGTGAGTTCCAGGTCGTTCAAATCAATGATATCGGTAAAACGTCCGAGGCTCTTTTTCAGGTAATTACTCAGATTAATTTCGTTATCTGTAATCGTAAAATGGTCTAATTTGGTAAGTAGTGTCAATGATTTCTGTACGGATGACAAACGCACCAGCTCTTCCGAAATTTTAATAACATCGTGCAGCTGCTGTTCCGTCAGATCGGTTTGCAGCAATAAATCAATTTTGGCCTGCATCACCGCTACCGGTGTCTGCAATTCGTGTGAGGCATTTTCAGAAAATTCTTTTAGAGAAAGGTAATCCCTCCTGCTTCTCTTTAAAGTGCTTTCTATAAATGAGTTTAACCGGTTGAACTCGTATGTCGTTGATTTTTCTAAAATAACATCATCATTATCGGAGATCTGAAAATTTGAAATGGCCAGCAATGTTTTTTGGAAAGGATCCAGGATATAGATGGAAATGATCTGGCTTAACACAATAACCAGCGTAATCAGGAACACAAATGTCCAGGCAAAAACCATCGCTAAACCGGTAATATACTGGTCTTTAGGTTTTATAATCGGCGCTTTGGTCGTAATTTCATAGTGCGTATTATTGATCTTATGAACTGTCGTGTACTGGACAATATTAAGGGTACTTTTTAATAGATTTGTCCAGCGGTAATCGTTTTCAACCCGTTCATCCGGGATTTTTTTTACCGTATCCAGTACGGTGATTTTTACAAAATTGTTGTTCCGGTAAGCGTTATAGTTCCCGTTTTTCTCAATATCTCTGACAATTGTCGTATTCAGATTCTTTAAAACGGCTATCGTTGCCTGTTCGGCACTTCTGTTCACGGCAACATAATTGATCCCGATCCCGATCAGCAAAACAAAGAAGGAAATAATGGAATATGCCAGTGTAAACTTGTGATTTAAACGCATCTATAACGAAAATTTATACCCCAAACCATAAACCGTACTGATATAATCCTCTCCTCCGGCATCGACAATCTTTTTTCTCAGATTCTTAACGTGCTGGTAAATAAAGTCGAAATTGTCCAGATTATCCGTATAATCGCCCCAAAGGTGGGAAGCTATCGTTTGTCTGGATAAAACCCGGTTTTTATTGTTGATAAAATAAATCAGCAAATTTGTTTCTTTCTTGGTGAGTAACAAGGCTTTACCGTTTACCAAAACTTCCAGGGATTGCAGGTCAACACTAATTTCATTGTATTCAAGCTTAGACGAAAGCGTACTGTTTTTCCTTCTCATTACTGCTTTTATCCTTGAAAAAAGTTCCGGTAAAGGAAAAGGTTTGGTTATATAATCATCGGCACCGGCATCCAGTCCGATAATTTTAAAATCCAGTGTATTTTTTGCAGAAACTATAATCACACTGGAATCATTTCCTTCTTTACGCAGTAATTTAAGCAGATCAATGCCATTTCCATCGGGCAACATGATATCCAGTATGATACAATCATAGCTATATAAAATTAATTTGTCCCGTGCTTCGTCAAAATTGGACGCAACTTCACAGATATAATGCTCATTAATTAAATATTCGGATATGCTTTTACGTAATTCGGGATTGTCTTCAACCAGTAATAACTTCATTGGAAATGTTTATACCGTAAAAAAAATTATTCTAAACAGAAAAAACAAGTAAAATCCATTAAAATATGGATCAGGAGGTCAACTATTTTAAAATTTCAGAGATTTTTCAGGTCATTTAAGGGGGATTGCCCACACTTCTCACTTCTCACTTCTCACTTCTCACTTCTCACTTCTCACTTCTCACTTCTCACTTCTCACTTCTCACTTCTCACTTCTCACTTCTCACTTCTCACTTCTCACTTCTCACTTCTCACTTCTCACTTCTCACTTCTCACTTCTCACTTCTCACTTCTCACTTCTCACTTCTCACTTCTCACTTCTCACTTCTCACTTCTCACTTCTCACTTCTCACTTCTCACCTCTTACTTCTTTTCTCTCACTTCTTTTCTCTCACTTCTTTTCTCTCACTTCTTTTCTCTCACTTCTTTTCTCTCACTTCTTTTCTCTCACTTCTTTTCTCTCACTTCTTTTCTCTCACTTCTTTTCTCTCACTTCTTTTCTCTCACTTCTTTTCTCTCACTTCTTTTCTCTTGCTTCTTTTCTCTTGCTTCTTTTCTCTTGCTTCTTTTCTCTTGCTTCTTTTCTCTTGCTTCTTTTCTCTTGCTTCTTTTCTCTTGCTTCTTTTCTCTCACTTCTTTTCTCTCACTTCTTTTCTCTCACTTCTTTTCTCTCACTTCTTTTCTCTTGCTTCTTTTCTCTTGCTTCTTTTCTCTTGCTTCTTTTCTCTTGCTTCTTTTCTCTTGCTTCTTTTCTCTTGCTTCTTTTCTCTTGCTTCTTTTCTCTTGCTTCTTTTCTCTTGCTTCTTTTCTCTTGCTTCTTTTCTCTTACTTCCTAAAAACAAAAAACCCTATCCGTTTGGATAGGGTTTTCAAAAGAAAGGCGGCGACATACTCTCCCACAGGATTGCAGTACCATCTGCGCAGGCGGGCTTAACTTCTCTGTTCGGAATGGGAAGAGGTGAGCCCCGCCGCAATAACCACCTTAATAGGTACCATTGCTTTGAGCAAGGTTTCATTGAGTTTGATTTTTTAAACCAAATTCGAATGAACAATATCTTAACATACTGAGATAAAAATTATTTAATCTTAAAAGAAAGTTGCTTCCCCCACCGAAGCGGGGGAACCGCGTACATAAGCTTACGGGTTATTAGTACTACTCGACTATGACATTACTGCCTTTACATCTATAGCCTATCAACGTGGTCATCTTCCACGACCCTTAAAAGAAATCTCATCTTGTGGTGGGTTTCGCGCTTATATGCTTTCAGCGCTTATCCCTTCCAAACGTAGCTACTCTGCGGTGCTCCTGGCGGAACAACAGATACACCAGAGGTTTGTCCAACTCGGTCCTCTCGTACTAGAGTCAGATCCACTCAAATTTCTAACGCCCACAGTAGATAGAGACCGAACTGTCTCACGACGTTCTGAACCCAGCTCGCGTGCCACTTTAATGGGCGAACAGCCCAACCCTTGGGACCTTCTCCAGCCCCAGGATGTGACGAGCCGACATCGAGGTGCCAAACCCCCCCGTCGATATGAGCTCTTGGGGGAGATCAGCCTGTTATCCCCGGCGTACCTTTTATCCTTTGAGCGATGGCCCTTCCATGCGGAACCACCGGATCACTATGCTCTACTTTCGTACCTGATCGACCTGTATGTCTCTCAGTCAAGCTCCCTTATGCCATTGCACTCTACGCACGGTTACCAAGCGTGCTGAGGGAACCTTTAGAAGCCTCCGTTACTCTTTTGGAGGCGACCACCCCAGTCAAACTACCCACCAAGCAATGTCCCCCGCAACGCGGGGTTAGGCCTCAGATAAGCAAAGGGTGGTATTTCAACAATGACTCCACAACTCCTAGCGAAGCCGCTTCATAGTCTCCCACCTATCCTACACATCACTTATCCAAGGGCAATACTAAGCTATAGTAAAGGTGCACAGGGTCTTTTCGTCCCACTGCGGGTAATCGGCATCTTCACCGATACTACAATTTCACCGAGCTCATGGCTGAGACAGTGTCCAGATCGTTACACCATTCGTGCAGGTCGGAACTTACCCGACAAGGAATTTCGCTACCTTAGGACCGTTATAGTTACGGCCGCCGTTTACTGGGGCTTCAATTCAATGCTTCTCCGAAGATAACATCTCCTCTTAACCTTCCAGCACCGGGCAGGTGTCAGGCCCTATACTTCATCTTACGATTTTGCAGAGCCCTGTGTTTTTGATAAACAGTCGCCTGGACCTTTTCACTGCGGCCAGCATTGCTGCTGGCGACCTTTCTCCCGAAGTTACAGGTCTATTTTGCCTAATTCCTTAGCCATGAATCTCTCGAGCACCTTAGGATTCTCTCCTCGACTACCTGTGTCGGTTTACGGTACGGGTACTTATAATCTAAGTTTAGAAGGTTTTCTTGGAAGCCCTTAGGTACACTATCTCTTTGTCCGAAGACTCCGAGTACTATCGCATTTCACCAGTCCCTGCGGATTTGCCTACAGGGCCTATAGCTAAGTGCTTTAACGAACTATTCCGTCAGTTCGCGGTACTTTCATCACTCCGTCACTCCATCACAATTATAAGTAGTACGGGAATATTAACCCGTTGGCCATCGACTGTCCCTTTCGGGTTCGCCTTAGGACCCGACTAACCCTCAGCTGATTAGCATAGCTGAGGAAACCTTAGTCTTTCGGTGTGCGGGTTTCTCGCCCGCATTATCGTTACTTATGCCTACATTTTCTTTTCTAACCAGTCCAGCAATACTCACATATCACCTTCAACCCTGTTAGAATGCTCCCCTACCACTTGCGAATAAATCGCAAATCCATAGCTTCGGTAGTATACTTATGCCCGATTATTATCCATGCTCGTCCGCTCGACTAGTGAGCTGTTACGCACTCTTTAAATGAATGGCTGCTTCCAAGCCAACATCCTAGCTGTCTGGGCAGACAAACCTCGTTTTTTCAACTTAGCATACATTTGGGGACCTTAGCTGATGGTCTGGGTTCTTTCCCTCTCGGACATGGACCTTAGCACCCATGCCCTCACTGCTGGTAAACATTATATAGCATTCGGAGTTTGTCAGGAATTGGTAGGCGGTGAAGCCCCCGCATCCAATCAGTAGCTCTACCTCTATATAACTTAAGCCAGCGCTGCACCTAAATGCATTTCGGGGAGTACGAGCTATTTCCGAGTTTGATTGGCCTTTCACCCCTACCCACAGGTCATCCGAAGACTTTTCAACGTCAACCGGTTCGGACCTCCACTGTGTGTTACCACAGCTTCATCCTGCCCATGGGTAGATCACACGGTTTCGCGTCTACCACTACTGACTATGGCGCCCTATTCAGACTCGCTTTCGCTACGGATCCACACCTGAAGTGCTTATCCTTGCCAGCAACGGTAACTCGTAGGCTCATTATGCAAAAGGCACGCCGTCACCCCACGAAAGGGCTCCGACCGCTTGTAAGCGTATGGTTTCAGGATCTTTTTCACTCCGTTATTCACGGTTCTTTTCACCTTTCCCTCACGGTACTGGTTCACTATCGGTCTCTCAGGAGTATTTAGCCTTAGCGGATGGTCCCGCCAAATTCAGACAGGGTTTCACGTGCCCCGCCCTACTCAGGATACCACTATCCTTATCTTCTCTTACTTATACGGGACTATCACCCTCTTTGGTTAACCTTTCCAGGTTATTCTAATTCAATCCGCAAGAAATGTCGTGGTCCTACAACCCCAATATTGCCGTAACAACATTGGTTTGGGCTAATCCGCGTTCGCTCGCCACTACTTACGGAATCACTTTTGTTTTCTTCTCCTCCGCCTACTTAGATGTTTCAGTTCAGCGGGTTCACTCACCTATCGGTGTACTATGTCTTCAACATAGTGGGTTGCCCCATTCGGATATCTGCGGATCACCTCGTATGTGCCAATCCCCGCAGCTTTTCGCAGCTTATCACGTCCTTCATCGCCTCTGAGAGCCTAGGCATCCCCCATACGCCCTTATTTTGCTTATTGTACTTTTATCTTAAATTCTACTATTGCTAGCAGAACCCAAAATTACTGTGCTTTCTATTTTTTAAATATTTTCTTATCTCAATATGTCAATGAACGGTTTTTCCTCTCGGAATCGTGGAGAATATCGGAGTCGAACCGATGACCTCCTGCGTGCAAGGCAGGCGCTCTAGCCAGCTGAGCTAATCCCCCAATTTGTCCCGAATTTCGAATTCAGAATTAAATTGTGAATCCCAACTTCCAGAATTTCCTTCTCTTAAGTCTAAAATAGTAGTCCCGGGCAGACTCGAACTGCCGACCCCTACATTATCAGTGTAGTACTCTAACCAGCTGAGCTACGAGACTCTGTTTCTTTCTTAAGTGTATTATTTGAACTAACAGCGAGAGTAATATTTCCCTTTCGATAAACTAAATATTTATCATTCTCTAGAAAGGAGGTGTTCCAGCCGCACCTTCCGGTACGGCTACCTTGTTACGACTTAGCCCCAGTTACCAGTTTTACCCTAGGCAGCTCCTTGCGGTCACCGACTTCAGGTACCCCCAGCTTCCATGGCTTGACGGGCGGTGTGTACAAGGCCCGGGAACGTATTCACCGGATCATGGCTGATATCCGATTACTAGCGATTCCAGCTTCACGGAGTCGAGTTGCAGACTCCGATCCGAACTGTGACCGGTTTTATAGATTCGCTCCTTATCGCTAAGTGGCTGCTCTCTGTACCGGCCATTGTAGCACGTGTGTAGCCCAGGACGTAAGGGCCGTGATGATTTGACGTCATCCCCACCTTCCTCACGGTTTGCACCGGCAGTCTCGTTAGAGTTCCCGACATGACTCGCTGGCAACTAACAACAGGGGTTGCGCTCGTTATAGGACTTAACCTGACACCTCACGGCACGAGCTGACGACAACCATGCAGCACCTTGTAAAGTGTCCGAAGAAAAAACTGTTTCCAGTCCTGTCACTCTACATTTAAGCCCTGGTAAGGTTCCTCGCGTATCATCGAATTAAACCACATGCTCCACCGCTTGTGCGGGCCCCCGTCAATTCCTTTGAGTTTCATTCTTGCGAACGTACTCCCCAGGTGGGATACTTATCACTTTCGCTTAGCCACTGAGCTTGCGCCCAACAGCTAGTATCCATCGTTTACGGCGTGGACTACCAGGGTATCTAATCCTGTTCGCTCCCCACGCTTTCGTCCATCAGCGTCAATATATTAGTAGTAACCTGCCTTCGCAATTGGTATTCCATGTAATATCTAAGCATTTCACCGCTACACTACATATTCTAGTTACTTCCTAATAATTCAAGTCTAACAGTATCAATGGCCGTTCCATCGTTAAGCGATGGGCTTTCACCACTGACTTATTAAACCGCCTACGGACCCTTTAAACCCAATGATTCCGGATAACGCTTGGATCCTCCGTATTACCGCGGCTGCTGGCACGGAGTTAGCCGATCCTTATTCCTACAGTACCGTCAATCTACCACACGTGGTAGGGTTTCTTCCTGTATAAAAGCAGTTTACAATCCATAGGACCGTCATCCTGCACGCGGCATGGCTGGATCAGGCTTGCGCCCATTGTCCAATATTCCTCACTGCTGCCTCCCGTAGGAGTCTGGTCCGTGTCTCAGTACCAGTGTGGGGGATCTCCCTCTCAGGACCCCTACCCATCATTGCCTTGGTATGCCGTTACCACACCAACTAGCTAATGGGACGCATGCTCATCTTGTACCGTTGGAACTTTAGTTATCAAACCATGCGATTCGATAACACTATGAGGTATTAATCCAAATTTCTCTGGGCTATCCCTCTGTACAAGGTAGATTGCATACGCGTTACGCACCCGTGCGCCGGTCTCAAGGAAGCAAGCTTCCTCTACCCCTCGACTTGCATGTGTTAGGCCTGCCGCTAGCGTTCATCCTGAGCCAGGATCAAACTCTTCATCGTATATTTTTAATATTGTCGATAAATTATCTAGCTTATTCTTCTACTCGAAAAATCTTACTCTCTCTTTATATGCTGTCAATCCAATATGTCTATGAACGTGTCTTCTTTTTTATTCCCCTCAAAGCCTAAGCTCTGAGCCGCTAGCCTTTCAGTTAGCGGATGCAAAAGTAGAAATCCTTTTTTAATCTCGCAAGATTTTTTTTAGTTTTTTTTTCAAGCTTCTCAAAAGCTTCTTAACTCAAAAATCCTACGCAATCTCTCAATGAACTTCCCGTTTTTGCGGGCTGCAAAGGTAAAACCTTTATTCCATTTAGCCAAATCTTTTTTGAAAAATTTTTTAATCCCTTTTTCACTCCGATTCAACCTCAATATCTAATGAACTTCGCCTTGATTGCGGGTGCAAAAGTAGCACCTTTTTACTCTTCTCCAAACTATTTCTAAACTATTTTTTAAAAAAATCAGGGTAACAAATTTAAACATTTAAAAATCAAAACATTAGTTTTTTAGATTTATTTTTTCAACAATTGCCTTTAGTCATAAACAACACTAAAACCATACTCTGTAAAAACGAAACGGGCTGTATAAAACAACATCGCCCTGCAAATGCAGGGCGATGTTGTTTTTATGATACCTTATATTATACCTATAGAGCCGTTAAATATCCTACCTATATATAAGGTGTTTTTAATTTTCCAGTTCTTCTTTTACTTTCTCCAGTCGCAGCTGTTTGGATTTTTCGGCTTTGATTCTCCATGTGGCCGCCAATTCCGCTAAATCCATTGCTTTTGCCGGGTCCTGTTTTTGGAGTTTACCACTTTTGAATGCTTTGATCAGGATACTTTCAATGTAAAAATCTTCCAATTCATTAAAAGGATCGTATTCTTTTTTCAGATTGATATCAAATAAACGGGCTGTATTATTCGACCAGAAGGCTTTCCATCCGCTTTTAAGTTCTTTGATCAGACCAAAAGTTGTCTGCCCGGTTTGACGGTGGATTAATTTTACCAGAATCTGCCCGTCTTTACGGGAGAATTTTTTCAAACGGTCTTCAAATTCATTCTGAAGATAATTTTCAACAATCTTAAAATATTTCTTCTTCTCTCTGTCGGAAGAAAGTTTTGCCATATTCACATTCAGCATCGTTAAGTTTTCTGCTGCCGCTTTTGCATAGGGATATACTTTTAAAACACGACGCTCTAAAATCCGTAGTTTTTTCTGTTCTTCCAGATAGGCCGTATTTTTTCCGATTATTACTTCATCTATATGCACTAAATAGCTAACGGATGTATCATTTACTGTATTGTTATTTTCTGTTTTCAGCGAGTCCTTAGTGACTACCTGTCCAAAAAATACCAAAGGCGTAAAAATAGCTCCTGCAAGAAAAAATAAGCGCTTCATATAAAACAAATTAATGCGTAAAATTAGACAATATTCTGAGCAACTCTAATGCCAAATTCATATTTTAGCAAAAAAATATTTTATGGCAACAAAATCAATATTAACAAAATCGTCCCTATCCTTTTTAGAAAAATACCTTAACAATGCCTCTCCTACCGGTTATGAAGAAAGCGGGCAGAAAATATGGATGAATTATTTAAAGCCTTATGTAGATACTTTTATTACGGACACTTACGGAACAGCCGTAGGGGTTATCAATCCGGATGCTCCTTATAAAGTTGTTATTGAAGGACATGCCGATGAAATTTCATGGTATGTTAATTATATTACCGACAACGGTTTAATTTATGTTATCCGCAATGGCGGAAGCGATCACATGATTGCACCTTCAAAACGCGTTCACATCCACACAAAAAAAGGAATCGTTAAAGGTGTTTTCGGATGGCCGGCCATTCATACCCGAAACCGGGGCAAAGAAGAAGCTGCCAGAATTGACAATATCTTTATTGACTGCGGTTGTGAAACCAAAGAAGAAGTTGAAAAATTAGGCGTTCATGTGGGCTGCGTAATCACTTATCCGGATGATTTCATGATTCTGAACGAGAATAAGTTTGTTTGCCGTGCCATCGACAACCGAATGGGTGGTTTTATGATTGCCGAAGTTGCCCGTTTGCTGCATGAAAACAAAAAGAAATTACCATTTGGGCTGTATATCACTAATTCCGTTCAGGAAGAAGTAGGCTTGCGTGGTGCCGAAATGATCACCAAAACGATCAAACCGAATGTTGCGATTGTAACCGATGTTTGCCATGACTCCTCAACTCCGATGATTGACATGAAAATTGAAGGGGAAACCAAAATCGGCAAAGGGCCGGTAGTTACTTATGCACCTGCCGTACAAAACAATTTAAGAGAATTAATTCTTGATGCTGCCATTGCCAACAAAATTCCTTTCCAGCGCCTGGCTTCGTCAAGGGTAACCGGAACCGATACCGATGCTTTTGCATACAGCAATGGCGGAGTAGCTTCGGCTTTAATATCGCTGCCGTTACGATACATGCACACTACTGTTGAAATGGTACATCGTGATGATGTTGAAAATGTGATCAAACTTATTTATGAGAGTTTGCTAAAAATAGAAAACAATGAAACGTTTTCCTATTTCAAATAATTGAATGTTTCTATCAGGGAAACTAAAAACAGCCTTATCAGTACTATTGTTTTGTGCTTCGATGGGTCATGCCATGGAAGAAAAAGACAGTATCATGACCGTATACTGTTCACAAAAAGGTATTGATAAGGTTCTTTTTTACGAAAGCCTCAGTCTTAATCAGAAAAGGGCGTATAAAAATTTCTTTTACCTCAATTTACCGAAGCTTACTGCGAATACCGCTATTAAGACCTCTAAAAAGGATTATATAAAATTCCTGTTTGCCTTAGCGGAAGTATACAATATAAAAGGTGAAGAAGTAAAATCTATCGGTGTTTTAAAAGAAATCAAAAACAACAAGGAATACAGGTTGTCCGATTTAGAGTATATGAATCTCCTGGTTGCCTTACAGAAATCGTATCTGAATTTAAATTTATACTCCAATGTTTTCCATATCAATTCTGAAATAGCCACTTTAAGAAAGCAAGGGGTTCCGTTTCCGTTATGGAGTTATAATATCAAAAGCCAGCTATATGCCCGGTTATTTCTGTATGACAAGGCAATCATCCAGCTGAAATCAGAAATAAAAGAGTTGCTGCACAATCCGGAAAGAGATGCTCTTATCATTCCTTCTGCATACAACGACCTCGGATTTTATTATTCTTTGAACAACAATATTGACAGTGCTTTTCATTATTACAGAACTTCTTTAAAACTTTCCGGACAGCATTTAAAAAAAACGCATCTTGATTCCTATGAGCGGTTAGCCGGAACGATTAAAGGAAACATGGCGGTATTGTATTTTAAAGCCGGGGATTATAAAACGGCTGTTTCGCTTTTAAAAGAAGATATTGCCGTTACCCTAAAAAACAAAGACGATAATGTGTGTGCCGCAAACAGTCTGCTTTTTTTAACGGAATCCGAATCCCGGTTAAAGCATTACGCGGAAGCTCAAAAAGCCATTGCATTAGTGGAAAAATTACTTCCGAATATTACCGATCCTGCAACAAAAATTTATTTTTATAAAACAAAAGCCGAGCTATTAAAGTCACTTAACCAAACGGAAGAGGCTTACCAGCTTTATAAAAAGGCGTTTTATATTAATGATTCGATCAACAAAATAAGACAGCACCGACTGCTTGAAGGCAATGAAATCTTATACCATCTGGAAAAACAGGACGACCTGATCGCCAGTCAGCAGATCGATCTTACTAAAAAACGGCAGAATACGCTGCTGATTATTTTATTTGGTTTACTGGTCACTACTTTTTTCTTCTTCCTGTATCTGGTCAATTCCAAAAAGAAACAATTGAAGATCCAGAAGATGAATGCGGAAATTTCCTCCAAGAACCGGCTTATTAAAGAATCGCTTTCTGAAAAAGAAATGCTGCTCAAAGAGATTCATCACAGGGTAAACAACAACCTCCAGATTATTTCCGGTATCCTTGAGCTGCAAAACAGCGCCATTGCCGATCCGGATGCTAAAGTTGTTTTACAGGAAGGACAGGCACGCATCCAGTCGATTTCGTTAATTCACAAAACCCTTTATCAATCGGATAATTTTAATAAA
Source organism: Flavobacterium inviolabile (assembly GCF_013389455.1). Classification (NCBI taxonomy): domain Bacteria; kingdom Pseudomonadati; phylum Bacteroidota; class Flavobacteriia; order Flavobacteriales; family Flavobacteriaceae; genus Flavobacterium; species Flavobacterium inviolabile. The sequence continues at coordinate 3,110,760 of NZ_CP058278.1, forward strand.
GTTCCTTTTCAATCGTATTTAAACGAGCTGATCGGTGCGATCCAGAAAACATACCGCCAACATTATGTTTCGGTTCAAACGGATATTGACGCCCAAAACATCGAACTGAATATCAATACCGCTATTCCGTTAAGTCTTATTATTAATGAGATTGTCACAAATTGCTTTAAGCATGCATTTAAGAAAACAACACAGGGTACCATTAAGGTGACAATTAAAAAAGAGGCCCACGGCTATGTGTTATGTGTTCAGGATAACGGTATCGGTTTTCCGGAAAATTTTAATCCGAAAGATTTGCATTCCATCGGTTTTGATCTTATTCAGGGGCTAACCAAACAATTAGACGGCGCATTTCAATGGAAAAGTAATCACGGAACCGAAATTATTATTACATTTAAAGAAATCGTTAACTAAATATCATGAACCAGCCTCTAAACATTCTTATTGTTGAAGACGAATACATCACTCAGAAAACTATTTCCATTTTTTTAAAAGAGATTGGTTACAATGTTATTGGTACTGCAATGAATGCCGAAGAAGCCCTGGTATACCTGAAGGAGCATACAGTGGAATTAGCCCTGCTTGATATCACAATACAGGGCGATAAAGACGGAATATGGCTGGCCAATTATATCCAGGAGCATTATCGCATTCCTCATTTGTTCCTGACGGCTTATGTGGACGATACGACTATAAAAAATGCCATTGCAACAAATCCGTACGGTTACCTGGTAAAACCGTTTCAAAAGGCGGAGCTTTTTTCGGCTATTGAAATCGCCATTATGAATTTTAACAAATGTATGCCGTCTGAAAAAACAAAATTGCCGGACTATATTTTTGTCAAGCATCATGAAGTATTTGAAAAGGTAAGTCTTAACACGGTTTTATATGTTGAATGTCAAAAAAATTACCTGCTGCTGGTAACAACCGATAAAGAATACCGTTTCAGAGCTACCATAACCGATTTTCTGTGCAAACTTCCGAATCAGTTTATCAAAACCCATAAAGGTTTTATTGTAAATACCCATAAAATCCAAAGCTTTAATTCCAGTACTATTATTGTGAATAATAAGAGTATTCCGGTATCCAAAACCTATAAAGAAGCTGTTTTACGTAAGATAAACATTTCATTTGTAAAAGCTTAGAATCCGATTATTATTTTTCATCCCTAAACAAACTGCTTATATCCCATTTTTTTTAAACAGTAATTGGTTTTAGTAATTTTTGTCCTAACAACTATTAAATATCAATGACTATTATGAAAAAAATACTTTTCGCATTATTGTTTCCAATGATGCTTTTTTCTCAGGTTGGCATTAACACCACTACTCCTCATGCCAGTTCAATACTGGATGTAACCGCAACCGATAAAGGTTTGCTGATTCCCAGAGTTTCCATTCCCAATCTCAATGCTGCCGCACCGGTGAGCAGTCCGGCAACCAGTTTACTTATTTACAATACGAATGTCACAACCGGTATCGGGTTTCACTATTGGGACAGCAGCAAATGGGTGCCGATAAGCGGTGCGACCAACAGCCACTGGATACTTACCGGAAATGATTTACGCAATGGCAATTCCGGCAATGTTGGTGTGGGCACTACTACTCCAACGGCCAAATTTCATATTGAAAATTCCGCCGGAGCAGGCGTTGTTCCTTTTGCAAACGGTTTTGAAAGCGGTATTGCTCCGTTTACCACTTCCGGCAGCGGCGGTTCCTGGACCACCACTACTGTAGCCGGGCAGTTTAATGCCGGTGCCACCGGAATAAAATCCGGTTCCGGAATAGCCAGCAGTACCTCAACACTGGAATTAAATGTATCGATTCCTGCCGGAGGTTCTCCTTATTCCTTTAATTACCGCGTAGATAGTGAGGCGAGTTATGATTATCTCCGATTTTATATAGACGGCGTGCAGACCAGCCAATGGTCCGGTGCGGTTCCCTGGGCAACATATTCCGGAACTTTAACAGCCGGAAACCATACTTTATCCTGGCGTTATGAAAAAGACAGTTCTACCAATACAGGTCTTGATGCTGCTTTTCTTGACCAGGTTTCCATTACCAATACCCAATCTTTATCTCCCGTTATACGAATTGTAGATGGTTCGCAGGGAGCCGGAAAGGTGCTGACATCCGATGCCAATGGTTATGCCAGCTGGCAAAGCACCAATTTGCCTAACATTGCAACATTACAGGGTATGGTGATTCCGGTATGCGACAGTTATTCCAACGGGAGCTCCGGTTCCTTCACCATTCCGGTACGAGGAGTAAATACAACCGTTAGCTGGACAATTCTCGCAAAGCAAACCAAGAGTGGTTCGGCAGTTATATCCGGAAGTACCGTTGCGCTTGCTCCCATCACCGCAGAACGGTTACAGGTTCGCTACGATTTTTCGCCGCAATTGCCGTTTAATCCTTTGGGTATTATTTTTAATGCTTATAATTCCAGCGGTTACCCGGATACTTTCGTACTAAATTATGCCAACAAATCGCAGAGTTCCATTACGGTGAACATTGCCCGTGCCGATCTTTTTGCCAGTCAGACAACCAACTGCTGGACCGGACAGTTTTATTTTGACGTAATGGTCATGAACTAAAATAAAAAAGGGAGCCAAACGCTCCCTTTTCCATTGTGTCTTGTTTCCTTATTTTCTGGCACCGGCAGCTTTTAAAACTTCGATGATATCGTTGTTTTTATACATTTCTGCCAATTTCAATACAGTACTTCCGTTTTGGTCAACAGCAGTAAGGTCTGCTCCTTTTTCAACTAATAATTTTACAACTTCAAGGTTGTTGTAACGTACAGCGAACATTAACGGAGTTAAGTTGTTTGTTCTTTCGTTTACATCTGCACCGTATTCAATAAATTTTTTGATTGTTGCCACATCACCTTTGCTGATTGCTGTGCAAAGTGGTGTAGCGTTTAAAATTGATACTATCTGAACTTTTGTGTTCACAGCGTTTGAAGCAACAGAAACATTTGTAAATGCTACTAAAGCCAGTCCTAAAATAATGATCGATTTTTTCATGATGATTGATTTTTAAATTATTTATTTTGATTGTTACGAGTTAGACGACCTAATCATTATTTCGTTACAGGAAAAATCTTATTATAACATTTTTTTAACATATCCGGCTGTAAGATGGCTGTAACCCATAAAAAAACCGGAGCTATAGCTCCGGTTTTTATTATTCGTGATTCCGAGATTATTTTACTTCTTCGTAATCTACATCTTGTGTCTGATCGCCATTTTGAGCGTCCTGAGGTTGTCCTTGCGGCGCTCCCTGACCATCAGCCTGTGCTTTGTACATTTCTTCCGATGCATTTTTCCAGGCTTCATTAATTTTGTCTAATGCCGGTTGGATCGTTACTACATCTTTTGTTTCGTAAGCTTGTTTCAATTCGTCTAAAGCACCCTGAATAGCTGCTTTATTTCCTTCTGACAATTTATCTCCAAACTCAGACAATTGTTTTTCAGTCTGGAAGATCATTCCGTCAGCTTCGTTTAGCTTATCAACTTTTTCTTTTACTAATTTATCTGCTTCAGCATTTGCTTCTGCTTCTTTACGCATTCTTTCGATTTCTTCCTGTGTTAAACCTGAAGAAGCTTCAATACGAATATCGTGTGATTTTCCGGTTCCTTTATCTGTTGCGGAAACTTTGATAATACCATTCGCATCAATATCGAAAGTTACTTCAATTTGAGGTACTCCTCTTGGTGCTGGCGGGATTCCGTCTAAGTGGAAACGTCCGATCGTTTTGTTATCGTTAGCCATTGGTCTTTCTCCTTGTAAAACGTGGATTTCTACCGATGGTTGGTTGTCTGCTGCTGTAGAGAAAACCTGTGATTTTTTAGTAGGGATTGTTGTATTCGACTCGATTAATTTTGTCATTACACTACCCATAGTTTCAATACCTAAAGATAGCGGTGTAACGTCTAATAATAATACGTCTTTTACATCACCTGTTAATACACCACCCTGAATCGCTGCACCTACGGCAACAACTTCATCCGGATTTACTCCTTTTGACGGTTTTTTACCGAAGAATTTTTCAACTTCTTCCTGGATTCTCGGCATACGTGTAGATCCACCTACCAAGATTACTTCATCAATTTCTGATTTCGAAATACCAGCATCTTTTAACGCTTTCTCACAAGGAATCATTGAACGACGGATTAATTCATCTGCCAATTGTTCAAATTTAGCTCTTGTTAAGGTTTTTACCAAGTGTTTCGGTCCTGAAGCAGTAGCCGTTACATACGGTAAGTTAATTTCTGTCTGAGCAGATGCCGATAATTCAATTTTAGCTTTTTCAGCAGCTTCTTTCAAACGTTGTAAAGCCATTGGGTCTTTACGTAAATCCACACCTTCTTCGCTGTTGAATTCGTTTGCTAACCAGTCAATAATTACCTGGTCAAAATCGTCACCTCCTAAGTGTGTATCACCGTTTGTAGACAATACTTCAAATACACCATCTCCTAATTCCAGGATAGAGATATCGAAAGTACCACCACCTAAGTCATAAACCGCAATTTTCTGATCTTTTCCTGCTTTATCCAAACCATACGCTAACGCTGCAGCTGTTGGTTCATTGATAATACGACGTACTTTTAATCCTGCAATTTCTCCGGCTTCTTTAGTAGCCTGACGTTGTGCATCATTAAAGTATGCCGGTACTGTAATAACCGCTTCCGTTACTGTAGTACCTAAATAATCTTCAGCCGTTTTCTTCATTTTCTGAAGTGTCATTGCTGATAATTCCTGTGGTGTATAAAGTCTTCCGTCGATATCCACACGTGGTGTGTCGTTATCACCTTTAACAACTTTGTACGCTACATTTCCTGCTTCTTTTTGGCTTTCTGAGTATTTGTTACCCATAAAACGTTTGATAGAAGCAATTGTTTTCGTTGGATTGGTCACTGCTTGTCTTTTGGCAGGATCTCCTACTTTGATTTCACCACCTTCTACAAAAGCAATTACAGATGGTGTTGTTCTTTTTCCTTCTGCATTAGGAATTACTACCGGCTCATTACCTTCCATTACAGAAACGCAAGAGTTAGTCGTTCCTAAGTCAATTCCAATAATTTTACTCATAACTAAGTTTATTTTATTATATCAATTTTGTCGTTTCGTTTTTTCAACTTGCTTGGTATAAGTCAATCATTGTGCCATTACAAAAAAGACATGAAAATTGTCATAATTCTATTTATTTTGATTTTCAAACACTGACAAGTTGACACTTTATCAGGCATAACAACACTGTCATTCTTTTAAACGATATTGGTATAATGCCGGATTATCACACTGTTGCAAGTCTAATGTGTGATCCTTTTTATAGGCATTCCAGGGAGCATTGGCAAAAAAGTATATTTGCTTATCCTGTACTGTCATTAAAACCGGCTCGTTAAATTCCGGTCTGTTACTATCCAGAACTTTACAGCCGGTTATTGTATTTTCGCTATCATCGAGCGTGTACTGCATCAGCCTGACCGGCTTTATACCATTGTGAATGGCTATTAAGGATTGCTTATAATATGCCAGCCCGTCTATCCCCTTCCCTGTAGTTCCTTCCGGGAAGGATAGCCATTTCCGGTTATTATTCTTTATATCGACAGCCAGTATCCCTTTTAAGTAATCGGCAACAAACAGCTTTGATGCTGCGGTATTGAGCGTTATTCCCTGTAAATTAAACGCTTCCTGTGACAAATCGAGGAAAACGTCCATTGTATTGTTTTCAATTTTATAGAGTACCGGCTGTGCACTATCCGATACATATACCGTTCCTTCCCTGGTAACTGCGAGATCTCCAAACAAATGATTCCCGTTAACCGAAAACCGTGCGGTGATTTTCTTCCCGGCAATATCAATTTTCAATATTACCGCCTTACCTTCCAGCTCCTTAGTGAACGATTGTGCTTCCGGAATGGCCGCAGTGGCAACCCATAAATATTTTTCGTTTTTATCCGGTTTCATGGCAAAAACAGCAAATCCCTTGTCGGCTATAAACCAATCCGTACACCCTCCTGTCTGGCTGTCGAAAGCAATTATTTTCCCTTTATGGATACTGGCTGCCAGCCATAATTTTGCTTTTGGCAGATATGTCAATCCTTCCGGATGCAAGTCCTTTTCCTTTAAAACCACTACTTTTCCGGAACCGGTTACGGTCTTGTTCTGCTGCTGCTTTAATGCTAAAATACGCTGGTAACCGGGCTTACTCCTCACCGGTTCAAAATCGGCGTCCTGATCAAAATCGACTCCGTTATCCATCAGGATACTTTTTGCCATTACCGGCAAAGCTTCTTCTGTTTTCCCATTCAACACCTGGGCAGCTGCAAGATTATATGTAAAAACAGGATGCGAAGGACGAAGGCTGTCCAGCTGCTTCATTATTTTTAAAAACGATGCGTATTCTTTGTTCTCATAAGCCGATTTGCTTTTATTATACATTTCCTGTAAATTTTGTGAATTTGCTTTAAAAACAAAGCTTATCAGCGCTATGAAAATGATGATATGACGCATGTTTTGAAGTATTTATACGATCAAAGATACCATAAAGCAGGTTATACTGATCAAAATATGTTTGGTCCGTTTTATTTATTGAATTATCGGGCTATCTTTGCTTTAACAAACTAAACATTTAGATTACTTTATGGAATGTATTTCTGTATTTGATATGCTTAAAATTGGTGTGGGACCGTCCAGTTCCCATACTTTAGGTCCTTGGCGTGCAGCCGAACAGTTTCTTGTTGAAATCAGAAATCACAATCTTATTGACCACATTAACCGAATCAAAGTGGACCTTTACGGTTCCTTATCATTAACCGGAAAAGGACACGCTACAGATCTTGCTGTCATGTTAGGATTAAGCGGTGCCGATCCGGAATATATTCCCGTAGAAAGCATTGACGTTATCATTTCGGCCATTAAAAACAAAAAAGAGATCTTTTTAGGAAATGAAATTATCATTCCTTTCGATACGGAAACCGACATTGTTTTTAATAAAAATTTCCTGCCGTTTCATTCCAATGGGATGACTTTTACCGTGTATACGGACAGTCAGGAATACAGCGCCACTTTTTATTCCATTGGTGGCGGATTTGTAGTAAAAGAACAGGCAGAAGAGAATATAGAAAAAGAAACAATCAAAAGAACCTTTCCTTTCCCGATCGATAAAGCCGAAGAATTACTAACCTATTGCCAGGCGGAGCAAAAAAAGATTTCGGAAATCGTATATGAAAATGAAAAATCCATGCGTACGGAGGAGGAAATTCACCATGAATTGCTTCGTATCTGGAATACCATGTTAGAATGCATGTATATTGGCTGTCATAGTGAAGGGACATTACCCGGAGGTTTAAACGTACGCCGCCGTGCTTATGACATGCACAAAAACCTGATTGGCGTTTTGCCGTATGACAATCCGCAATCCTGGCTGGAAATCATCCGTATGACAGAAGTAAAATTCCGCCAGATCCTGAAATGGGTAAGCTGTTTCGCTTTAGCGGTAAACGAAGTCAACGCTTCCTTAGGTCGTGTGGTTACCGCTCCTACCAATGGCAGCGCGGGTGTTATTCCTGCCGTGCTGATGTATTATATGGTTATTGAAGATCACAAAGCCAACGAAGACCAGATCAAACAGTTTTTAATGGTTGCCGGAGAAATTGGCAGTATCTTTAAAAAAGGTGCTACTATTTCGGCTGCAATGGGCGGATGCCAGGCAGAAATCGGCGTTTCTTCTGCTATGGCCGCAGGTGCTTTGTGTGAATTGATGGGCGGAACACCGGAGCAGGTTTTAATGGCTGCCGAAATTGCGATGGAACACCACCTGGGGCTAACCTGTGATCCTATTGGCGGACTGGTGCAGATTCCTTGTATTGAAAGAAATACGATGGGTGCCATTAAAGCAATTAATGCTGCCGAATTAGCATTGGAAACCGATCCTAAAAATGCGAAAGTACCATTGGATAAGGTTGTCGATACGATGTGGCAAACCGCCAAAGACATGAACAATAAATATAAAGAAACCTCAGAAGGTGGTCTGGCTGTTGCCGTAAATATGTCAGACTGTTAAACCATTCTTTATAATACCAATAAAAAAGCGGAACTGACATAAGTATTCCGCTTTTTTTGCAACTAACAACTAATTAAGTAAAAAAACTCTAAACTTTATTTTTTAACAATTCCGTGTAAACTTAAAACGGTATAAGGAGGCGCTGTATTAGCCTCGACCACGATACTTTTTTCGGTTCTGCCTACCTGCTGCGGCACGAACGTAACGGCTATTTCAGCCGATTCGCCTTTCTTAATCTTTTCCCTGCTAAAGCTTGTGATCGTACAGCCGCAATTACTGTGAACGGCAACGATATTCAACACATTATCAGAGGTATTCTTGATTAAAAAAGTATGTTTTAAGGTATCTTTTATATGCATGCTTTCAAAATCGAACGTGTTGGTAACTTCAATTGTTGCATTCGACAAACTGAAAACATTATTCCATTCCCTACATTTCCCTATATAACATATCGCAATTACCAATACAAGACAGACTACTGAAACTTCTATTATTTTCCTTTTCATGGTATCCATAGTTTATCTTATTTCCGGGCACAAAATCCATTACATATTTCTCCCAGCCACCATCCGCAGCCGGAATCGGCAGAGGAACAATAAAAAGAATAACAATCGCCGGTAACACACCAGCTATCACTTGTATTGCAGCCGCAATGTATTTCGGGCGGACCGGCAACAATGATTTTACTGTTAATGCTTGCAAAATTTGCAACCATTTCAGACGGTGTAAACAGGCTTAATCCTATCCGCTTCATCTGCGGCAGGTAACTGTTGTAATATTCTTTTGCGGTACGGGAACGTTCTTTTTCAAAAAAATCAACCCGTAGCGTTTCCTGCAATTCCCGGACAAAATGCTGTTGTTTGGCATTTAATTCACCGGTGCGCTGCAATATTTTCAGTTTGGTATTCCAAATGTAAAATTTGTCGGCGGCTGTCAGCATATTATATGCAATAATCTGGCTTTCCCCATTCATTGCGATCACACTCTTAATTTTATTCAGATCAATGGCGGACGATACGATCTCCTTAGAATCTTCTTTTACACAAGAGGTAAACAAAGTAAAAGTGAGAACACTGAACAATAAATACGATAAAAAAAATCGTTGTTTCATGGCAGTTAATTATTTATGGTTTATAAAAATTTTTCCGTGGCAAAATGCAACGCTTTTGTGGCGGCAATAAATATTTGACTAACTTAAACAAATTATACCACAAAAACAAACTATATTCTATTTTTACAAACAAAATAACATAATAAACAATATTTTAGAATAAATAAACAATATTAAAACACAAACAATACTCTACTAATTGTTTAATTTTTTAAAAATATCCACAAAAAAAAGACGAGTGCTCTACCCGTCCTTTTGTAAAATATATCCTAATTTAACTATTGCATCACCCGGCTGACACAGCATACACAAAAATTCCGAAAAGCAACAAGGAACTTATGGTATCAGCATTTCTGATCAATTGTTTTCTTTCCGTAAAATATAGCAGCACACTAATAACCGGCCTAATTAGTAACTGGGAACAGAACACTATAAAAATAATCCCGTTGGCTGGTTTTATATGGTTGAAATTACCGTTTAAAATGTCTTTAAAACTGGTTGTTAGTCCGCATGTTTTACAACTTGATCCTATTTCGGAATAGACACATTTAAACGAAACAACATTGTATTGAAGCAGTAAAAACATGGCCAGTATGACGGTCATGATGACAATGTTTAGGAGATGGTATTCCGCAAATTTAGAATTGAAGAGAATCTGCCTTACTTTTCTGAATGGAATCATTTTTTAAACTATCTTTTTCAAGAGCATTGTCCAGAGCTTCCTTCGTGATGGTTTCGAAGGCTTCGTCTGTGATCGCATTAATCTCATCTTTGGCTTCAAAAACCGATTTATAATTCACATACTGGAAGATACCAATCGAAATAGTAATAACCGCAATGATCATTCCTGCCAAAGGTACACTACCGTTCTGCTTTTGTTGTCTTGAATATAAAAAAGCGATCGTACAAAAAACAAATGCTATAAAAGCGGGAATAATGGCATAAAATCCAATGCAGGGAATAATCGAAAATAGCAGTGAGAATATTGCAATAACCAATCCTATGATACCAAACGGTTTCGGGTTACCTGAAAATTGTGTTTCCATTTTTTTGTTTTTTTCAGTGCTCAATATATACCTAAATATTCGTTTTGAAAAAGAAAAATAAGACAAATTTTACAAAAAAGCAAAAAGCAAAAAGCAAAAAAAGCAAAAAGCAAAAAAACCAAACAGCCAAAAAGCGAACAGCCAAAAAGCGAATACCCAATTCAAATATCAAATATCAAACATCAAATACCCCCAATCAAACTTCCTACTTCCTCCTCGTATCCACCACATAAATAATTTTCCAGCTGCCATTGTCCTTATACAGCTGAAACGAATTAACGCCATGATGACTTAACTTACCGTCAATATAAAACTCATACGGCGTCCAGACATGTGCCATCGCACCGTCGATCTGCGTATTAAATTTCAGCAGCCGCTCTTCAAACTTTTTATCGGAAGGAAAGGTGGCAATGGCTTTAAAGAAATCGGACGCTTTTTCATTCAGGAACTTTGTTCCCTTCGCTCCTTCCATAATGGATTGTAAAATCATTTTATCATGGCAAACCGATTTGATTTTTAGGGTATCTTTTGCGTGAAAACCTTCAAAAAAGGTCTTTATCGTGTTTTCAACATCCTTTTGCTGTGCCTGTAAACCGAAAGACAAACCACATACCAACAGTATTAAAAAGTTTTTCATAACAAGGAATTTAGATACCTTATCAGTAGTATTAATCTTTATTATGTTACAGTATCCTAGAAATTATAGTACTTTTACATTTCCTAAAATTTTTAAAACTATGTCAGTTGCAAAAAAAGACTACAAAAGAATCACGACAAAATCATTGATTGAAATGAAAGCCAATGGTGAAAAAATCTCCATGCTAACGGCTTACGACTATACTATGGCTAAAATTGTGGACAGTGCCGGAATTGACGCTATTTTAGTTGGCGACTCCGCTTCCAATGTAATGGCCGGACACGAAACCACTTTACCCATTACCCTTGACCAGATGATTTACCATGCTTCTTCGGTTGTGAGAGCCGTAGAAAGAGCTTTGGTTGTTGTAGATTTACCTTTCGGTGCCTACCAGTCGGATCCGAAAGAAGCCTTGCGTTCTTCGATCAGAATCATGAAAGAAAGCGGCGGACACGCAGTAAAACTGGAAGGCGGAAGTGAAATAAAAGACAGTATCAAACGTATCCTGAATGCCGGTATTCCGGTAATGGGACATTTGGGTTTAACACCGCAGTCTATCTATAAATTCGGGACTTATACCGTTCGTGCCAAAGAAGAAGCCGAAGCACAAAAGCTGATTGAAGATGCTAAAATGCTGGAAAAAATAGGCTGTTTTGCTTTGGTTCTGGAAAAAATCCCTTCTGCATTGGCTAAAAAAGTAGCCGAAAGCATTTCTATTCCGGTGATCGGAATCGGTGCCGGAGGCGGTGTAGACGGACAGGTTCTTGTTTTACACGACATGATTGGCATGACACATGAGTTCAGTCCGCGTTTTTTAAGACGCTATATGAACCTTTATGAGGACATGACCAAAGCCATCGGCCAGTATGTTACCGATGTGAAATCAGAGGATTTTCCAAATGCCAACGAGCAATATTAATTTACCGTTTAACCAACATTCTTTTTTGTGTCAGAAAAAATAGTTTCTACAAAAAATAATCTTCAGGTCATTTATGAGGACAATCATCTTATTGTCGTCAACAAACGCGTGGGCGACATTGTCCAGGGCGATAAAACCGGTGACAAACCGTTAAGTGACGTTGTTAAAGAATATATTAAAGAGAAATACAACAAACCGGGTGAGGTTTTTTTAGGTGTGGTGCACCGTCTGGACCGCCCCACTACCGGAATCGTAGTGTTTGCGCGTACTTCTAAAGCGCTCACCCGCCTGAATGATTTGTTTAAAAACCGGGAAACCCAGAAAACATATTGGGCGGTTGTTAAAAACCGTCCTTCAAAAGAAGAAGACACTTTAGTCCACTTTTTAAAACGAAATCCTAAAAACAATACTTCAAAAGCACATGTAAAAGAAGTTCCCGACAGCAAAAAAGCCAGCCTTACCTATACTGTAATTAAGGCACTAAACAACTATTTTGCATTGGAAATCGATCTGCATACCGGAAGGCATCATCAAATCCGCAGTCAACTGGCAGCTATCGGAAGTCCAATAAAAGGGGATCTGAAATACGGTTTCGACCGCAGTAATCCGGACGGCGGTATTCACCTTCACGCCCGTAAGCTGGTTTTACAGCATCCGGTCACCAAAGAACCGCTAACATTAATTGCTCCGGTTCCTGATGATACTATTTGGAAAAGCATTTAATTTTTTTACTATTTTTAACATTTAAAAGTTAATAACACCCCATTTATGCGAAAAGTATTGATCATAACCTGCAGTTTATTTATTTCATCTCTGTATGCACAGGAACATTTCAGCGGTATTAATACAACACGCCGGACCGGTATCCTGAATGCATCTGTGAATCCGGCCGAACTGAGCAATCTTTCCAACCGGTATGAAGTGAATATTTTTAACACCAGCCTTAACGTTTCCAATAACAAAATCAGTTTTAAAGATATTGTCAAAGGAAACAATGTGGAAGATTTGATCTTTGAAGGCGATAAACCGGTGAACATGCGTCTGGATGCCGAAATTTTAGGGCCTTCATTTGCCATGAAAAAAGACAAATGGACGTTTGCGGTTACTTCCTCTGCCAAAGTAAAAGCCAATCTTATTGATGTGGATGTCAATCTGGGGAATGCCCTGAGAAACTCCTTTATCGGCTCAGCCATGATCGCTTCTGCGAACAACCAAAGAGTCAATGCGGTAACCTGGGGAGAGATCGGATTTTCCGCTTCACGCATTGTTTTTGAAGACGATGTACACAAATTTAGCGGCGGGGCTACTTTTAAATTATTGTTTCCGGGTTCTTATGCCAATATTTCTGCCGATAAGTTTACCGGTACCGTTACCAACGTTTTGGGTGATGTGGAATTAACCAATGCGCATGCCGCACTGAATGTTGCCTATTCCGGTTCCCTGGCAGACGGATTTACCGACAGTAGTAATTTCAACCAGTTTTTCGGAAACGGTATAAACGGTTATGCTGTGGATCTGGGCGTTAATTACCAATGGAAAGACACCAGCGACGACAGTTATAAAATCAATGCCGGATTATCAGTTCGCAACCTGGGAAGCATGACGTTCAAAGCAGATAATAATGTGTCCCGCGATTACAGTTTATCCGTTCAGGGCTTACAGAGTTTCGATCTGAACCAGTTTGAAGGCGTTGACAACATCAAAGAAATTGAACAGATTTTATTGAATAGCGGCTATGCAACCGTAGTGGATACCAAAAAGGATTTTAAGGTAAAAACACCAACGGTTTTATCGGCTTATGCCGATGTGCGTTTACATGAAAAATGGTATGCTACCGTTTACACCCAGCAAAAAATTGTAAACGACAGTGAAAACAATCTGGCAACCGCTCAAAATATTATTACAATAACGCCGCGCTTTTCGGCAGAAACCTATGAGATTTATTCTCCCTGGTCCAGTAATGAAATCTCCGGTTTAACGGGTGGTATCGGATTTCGTTATCAGGGATTCTTTATCGGTTCCGGTTCCATTATTACCGCATTGGTAAACGATACCAAACAGGCTGATGCCTATTTAGGCTTCCGAATCGGTTTTTAAGCTACCCGCCAGAAATCAAATTTATTATTTAAAAATTATACGATGACAACTATTAAAAAAAGACTCGAAGAAATTAACCAGAAAGGATTACACCTGGATACGGGTGAACTGATTAACGAGAGTTTTGAAAATTATAAAAAAATAGCCTTAACTGCCGGTCTGGCTTTTCTTATCGTTACCGTTATTTTAGCGGCTCTTGTGATCAGCGGAATATCGGTATTTTACGGAATAGAGCGCTATGTTCAGGATTTTACACAAATCGAGCAAAAAGCGCTTTCGAAAGAATTCCTGTTAATTTCTGCCGGTGTCAACACGCTTATGTCGGCTATTATGGCTCCTTTTATTGCCGGTATCCTTAAACTGGCACATGATGCGGATATGAACCGGGAACTAAGCATCGGCACTACTTTTGACTATTACAAGTCCCCTAAATTCAAGAATATTTTCCTGGCAAGCTTTTTAATCGCGCTGCTATCGGTTTTAGCCAGCACCCTTTTACAGCTTGTTAACATGAATCTTGTAGGGACTTTTGTGAGCTTTATCATTAGTTTCCTGACCTTCCTGACCATTCCGTTAATTATTTTCGGAGATCTGAGCGTTAAAGATGCCATTGCTATCAGTATTACTGTAATTAATAAAAAACCATTAACCATACTGTTAGCAATATTTGTTGCTGCGATAGGTTCATGCGTAGGTATAATTGCTTTCTGTTTAGGAATATTTTTTACAATTCCTTATATTTATTCTATGTATTATACGATTTACAAAAATATTTTCGGAGCAGAACAACACGAAATAGAAGAAATAGGGAATCACGAACATTTTTAATCTCTAAAATCTAAACATATGAAATGGAAAGGTAATCGCCAGAGTGATAATGTAGAAGACCGTCGCGGGATGTCTACAGGTGGTAAAGTAGTTGCCGGAGGCGGAATTATTGGTATTATCGTTTTGCTTCTCAATATGTTTGGAGGCGAAAACGCTCAGCAATTAGCTCCTATTTTAGAACAATTACAACAAGGACAGTCCACACAACAAACGGAGCAACGAGAGTTAACTGCGGAAGAAAAAGAAATGGGAGAATTTGTTTCGACTGTTTTTGCTTTCACAGAAACGACCTGGGCAAAAGTTTTTCAGGAAAACGGGATGACATACGAAAACCCGGGCATGGTTTTGTTTACTGATAATGTTACAACAGCCTGTGGAAGTGCTACTGCTGCTTCCGGTCCTTTTTATTGTCCGGCCGACCGAAAAGTATATATGGATCTGGCTTTTTTTGATGAATTGCGTACCCGTTTCGGTGCTCAGGGCGGTGATTTTGCCATTGCTTATGTTATCGCACACGAAGTCGGGCACCACGTTCAGACCTTATTGGGCACATCCGGTAAGGTTCATAAACTGCAACAGGGCTTAAGTCAGACTGCTGCTAATAAATTATCGGTTTCCTTAGAGCTACAGGCTGATTTTTATGCCGGATTATGGGCACATTACAATCAGAAATATCTGGAAGCCGGCGATATTGAAGAAGCTTTGAGTGCTGCTCAGGCCGTAGGTGATGATGCTATCCAGAAAAAAATGCAGGGACACGTAACCCCGGATTCTTTTACACACGGAACATCAGCCCAACGAATCGAATGGTTTAAAAGAGGTTATGAAACCGGAGATATCCGTAAAGGCGATACCTTTGCCGAATTGAATTAAATAAAAAAAACGTCCGGTAATACCGGACGTTTTTTTATCCCAGCCATCCTTCCCGGTCCAGGCTGCGGTATTGAATCGCCTCGGAAATATGAACAGATGTAAGCTGTTCCGAAGCCGCTAAGTCGGCAATGGTCCGGGCAACTTTTAAAATCCTGTCATAGGCACGTGCCGACAGGTTTAGACGTTCCATTGCTGCTTTTAAAAGACTTAATGAGCTATCGTCTAAAACGCAATATTCGCGGATCTGCCGGGTCGTCATCTGTGCATTATAATGGATACTTTCCGAATCCCGGAATCTTTCCGACTGGATTTTTCTGGCTGCTGTAACCCGTTTCCGGATGCTGATACTGCTTTCGGCATTAGTCGAATCGGCAAGCTTTTCAAAAGGAACCGGAGCAACTTCCACATGTATATCGATCCGGTCCAGTAACGGTCCGGATATTTTGCTTAAATAGCGCTGTATTTCGGCTGCCGAAGTTGTTACCGGTGCATCCGGATCGTTAAAATAGCCTCCGGGACTGGGATTCATACTGGCTACCAACATAAAGGATGACGGATAAGTAATTGTAAATTTTGCTCTTGAAATCGTGACTTCCCTATCTTCCAGTGGCTGCCGCATGACTTCCAGTACTTCCCGTTTAAATTCGGGTAATTCATCTAAAAACAATACCCCGTTATGAGCCAGTGAAATTTCACCGGGCTGCGGATAACTCCCGCCGCCTACTAACGAAACGGCAGAAGAAGAGTGATGCGGACTTCGGAAAGGTCTCAGGCTGATTAATCCGGCTTCTTTTATCTTACCTGCCACACTGTGGATTTTAGTCGTTTCCAGGGCTTCCTTCATTGTCATTGGCGGCAATATGCCGGGCAGTCGTTTGGCGAGCATCGTCTTACCGGAACCGGGCGGTCCGATCAGTATAATATTGTGTCCGCCGGCAGCCGCAATTTCCATGCTTCTTTTAATGCTTTCCTGCCCCCGCACTTCTGCAAAATCAAATTCGGGATAGTCCAGCGGTTTATAAAATTCGTCTTCTATATTGATCGTTTCCGGGAGTATGGTGCTTTTACCTTCAAAGAAATCCAGCACTTCCATGACATTTTCCACACCGTAAATATCGATTCCGCTCACCACAGCCGCTTCTTTTACATTCTGTTTTGGCAGGAAGAATCCTTTAAATCCTTCTTCCTTTGCTTTGATTGCAATGGATAAAGCGCCCCGGATGGGCTGTAAGCTTCCGTCCAGGGAGAGTTCCCCCATAATCATATACTGATCGATATTATCCGGTTTTATCTGACCGGAAGCCGCTAAGATACCAATCGCTATCGGCAGGTCGTAAGCTGAGCCTTCCTTACGCAAATCGGCTGGCGCCATATTAATGGTGATTTTCTTTCCGGGAAGCTGGTAGCCGTTGTTTTTTAAAGCAGCGGCAATCCGGTAACTGCTTTCTTTTATGGCATTGTCCGGCAGTCCTACCAGGTGGTAACCAATGCCTTTGTCGATATTGACTTCAATAATAATGGTCGTGGCGTCTACGCCAAAAACGGCGCTTCCAAAAACTTTTACTAACATGGCTTATACGTATTTATCAACTAAATATAAGCCTTTTCAAAAAAACTTAAAAATAAATCTGATTTTCAAAAATCTCTAATTATTTCTTCTTTTAGATATTTTACCGTTCTTAACCCTGGTAAGTATACTGTCATTATATAATTTTTAAATCTATTATTTTAAGTATTTTACCTAATAAGCTTTGGTATCCCCCATTCTGTAATTGCGTCTTTTACAAACTGATCCCAAATCTTTTTACTTCCAATACAAGAAGTATCATCTAATAAATCATCAAATCTGAAAATCCTTCTAATTCATTAACGATAATTCTCTTCGGTTTTATGTTAGTATTTATGCAAAACTAATACTAAAAAGCAGTTATTCTATTCGACTGATTATGGTCTTGCCTTCAAGTTTTGTTCACAAAGTTTGATTATCTCTACAATTCTGGCATTCCTTGTTTCCTCTCGTTTAGCATGATTTAACCAATAGAGATAGCCTTTCCTATATGAAGGACTGAAGTTCTGATAATTAGTGTATGCCACTTTATTTTGGTTGAATGCCAATTGTAAATCTTCAGGAATTTCATGATTTTCAACTGCATCAAGCGAAGTCCACGAGCCATTTTGCTTAGCTGTTTCAATTTTAGCCAAACCACTTTCATGCATTAAGTTTTCTGCAATTAACTTTTCGATATAGGTTTTATTGAGTTTACTCCAAACACTTTTATCTTTTCGAGGGCTAAAAGTTTGTTTGCGACGCTCGTCATCTATTCTCTTTACAGTAGAATCAATCCATCCGTAACAAATGGCAACCTTCACCGCCTGTTCCCAACGCATGCTTTCAAAAATACTTCCCACTTTATAAAATATCAATTCACCCCCCTGAGAAGTAGCATGATTTTCATGAAGCCATTCGCGCCATTCCTTGTCATTTTTGAAGTAAAATTGGGGTTTAGACATAATTTATTAAGGTTTATATGATTCTACAAAGTTCAATAAATTTTACCCTATTGTAATTTTATCCCTTTATTTTGGATATTCATCAATAAAATATAAAAAGTAAAACAAATAAAAGCATATACATCTACGCCAAAAACGGCACTTCCAAAAACTTTTACTAACATGGCTTATACGCATTTATCAATTAAATATCAGCTTTTTTAGCAACCTGTTCCGTTTGTTAGGCTTTACCGCTTCCGGTATTTTGCTTCTATAGCCGGTAAGTCTTTTTTATATTGTTCCGGATCCCATTTCATATTCCAGTGGGCAATATAATCTGCCAACGGCGGAAGTCCTACTTTCGCTCTTCTCCGGTCTACTTTATCCGGATTTTCAAGCGGCAGCATATAGTATTCATTTGTTTTCATATCCCAACCCACCTGTGAGCCGTAAATCTGTTTTCGTCCCTGCCGCAAGGCCACGCGGTCTTCCAGCAGTGCCAGGCTGCTTCCTTTTGCTTTTTTCTTTTTTACTGCCTTTCGCATCAGCGGTAAGTATTTTTCCTGAGCTTCCAGATCGGCATGCTGAATCACGAGGAACAAGGTACTGTTCCCCTCTTCTCCTACCTCATCGGCACCCAGCCAGCCGTAGCTATCCAAAATACGGCTTACTTTGATCAGGTTTATGGAATCGCTTTTGCGCATATTGGTCAACAATGCTTTCATCTCGGCAGAATTTCCGCCATATTTATCCTGAACAAATTCCATTTGTCCCCTTTCCAGCTGATCGCTATCCCTGATACCCACGAGTTCCTTTATCAGCGCTTCATTGCGGGCGTTTTGTCCCGAAACTGTCATCGCAGTAAGCAGGAAAACTAAAGGCAAAAATATTTTTCTCATTTTATTCGTATTCAAGAGGATACCGCTTCTTATCACAAACATAATCATTCTCCCGGAAAAAAGCGGTATCGCGAAAAACCGATAAAACATTTCTTATAAAAGAAGCCCAAACATCAAATCTAATTTCTACATTTGGCGAGTTTTTATTCATACAGCAATTATGGGATTATTTAACGCCATTATGGGCAACGCTTCGGAAGTAAGCACAGAGAAAATAGCAAAAGAGTTCGACCCGATCTTAATTCAGGGGGAACATATCGAAAAGGCTTTTAAAGTGATCAGAGATATGTTTGTATTCACGAACAAACGTCTTATCCTGGTTGATAAACAAGGTTTAACAGGATCAAAAGTAGATTATCAGTCCATCCCGTATACCAGCATTAAAAAGTTTTCTAAAGAAAGTGCCGGATTAATGGATCTGGATGCCGATTTAAAAATCTGGATTACCGGTGAAGCGGCTCCGATTAAAAAGCAATTCGGTAAAGACAACAATATCAATGAAGTTTACCAAATATTAAGTCAGCATATATTAAAATAAAAAAAGCCACTCAATTGAGTGGCTTTTTTTATTTGTATGTCCCGTCCTGAAATAAGTTGACACAAAATCGACTTATTATGAAAGACACAACAACAAGGCCAATTAAGCGTACTCAAAAGGATTATAATATGGCTTTTAAATTAGCTGTAGTTTCCCGAGTTGAACAAGGCGAAATGACCTATAAACAGGCTCAAACTGTTTACGGTATCCAAGGCAGAAGTACTGTTTTGGTTTGGCTGCGAAAATATGGTAACTTAGACTGGAGTAAACCAAATCTGTTATTTATGTCTAAATCTAAAGAAACCCCGGCTCAGATTATTAAACGATTAGAGAAAGAACTGGCAGATGAGAAGCTTCGAAATAAGATCCTCAATACGATGATCGACATTTCTGATAGTCAGTACGGAACCCAGATCCGAAAAAAGTTTTCTCCCAAACCATCTTCCGACTCCGGGAAGGAGCAGGAATAAGTTTGTCCAAAAGTTGCCGATTGTTTGGGATAAGTAGGCAAGCTATAT
This sequence comes from Flavobacterium inviolabile, assembly GCF_013389455.1. Taxonomy (NCBI): domain Bacteria; kingdom Pseudomonadati; phylum Bacteroidota; class Flavobacteriia; order Flavobacteriales; family Flavobacteriaceae; genus Flavobacterium; species Flavobacterium inviolabile. Next base: position 3,130,789 of record NZ_CP058278.1, read on the forward strand.
ATCAGGAACAAAAAAGAATCCTCGATCGGGAATCTGAGTTACTCAAAGTAAAGCATCTGGTTCTTTCTTTGCGATTGGAAATGCCACGTATAGGGACACGTAAACTATATTACCTACTTTCGAAGCAATTTGATCAACAGGGTGTAAAGATAGGTCGTGATGCCTTATTTGGTTATCTAAGAAGGGAGAAGTTACTTGTTAAACCAATGAAGAGTTACACTAAAATTACACATTCTAAACATTGGCTACACAAGTACGAAAATCTTTTGAAAGAGTGTGAGATTAAACGTCCTGAACAGGTATATGTAAGTGATATCACTTATGTCAAATCATCCCGGAAAACCCATTATCTGTCTTTAGTTACTGATGCTTATAGCAGAAAAATAATGGAGTATAAACTGAGTGATGATATGAGTTCTGAAAATGTGGTACAGGCATTAAAAATGGCTATACAGAATAGAAAATCAACATTACCACTGATACATCACTCCGATAGAGGATTACAATATTGTTCTAAAATTTATCAGGAAGTATTAGCTAAAAACGGTATTACGCTCTCTATGACTGACGGATATGATTGCTATCAAAATGCTTTAGCTGAAAGAATAAATGGAATTTTAAAAAACGAATTCTTGTTTTATAAATGCAAAGATGGTCAGACTTTAGGAAAGCTTATAAAAACAGCGATAGAAACGTATAATGCTAAAAGACCTCATTTGAGTTTAATGATGAAAACGCCTAATTTTATACATGAAAAAACCAGCCAGGTAAACCTGACTGGTTAATATATTTTTATTCTAAAATCTGTCAACCTATTTTAGGACGACTCAGTATTTGGCTATAGCGGTATCCAGCCATAGTTTATATTCTTCTGCATCCGGAGTATAGCCCACCGGTTCTGACAGTCTGTTTTCCTGATTGTCTAAAATAATATAATACGGTTGCGCATTGGCTTTATAATGGGTAATCTGGAAGTCACTCCATTTGTTTCCTACCGTTACGATTTCTTTTCCGGTTTCTTTGGAAACATATTGTTCGTTTTCAGGTAATTCACGCTTGTCATCTACATATAGCGAAATTAAAACCACTTTCTCTTTCAGTACAGCAAGTATTTCCGGTTTGGACCATACGAAGTCTTCCATCTTTCTGCAATTCACACAGGCAAACCCGGTGAAGTCCAGTAATACCGGTTTGTTTACCGATTTGGCATACGCCATTCCTTTTTCATAATCGGTGAATGCCATAATATCATGTGCGCCTAATTTAGCACCATCCGGCAGTTTTTCACTTGCTGTGCTGCTTCCGCCTTTGGCATTACCAACACCATACGGGCTTTCGCTATAGGTCATTGGCGGTGGGAATCCTGAAATCAGTTTTAAAGGCGCTCCCCAAAGTCCCGGAATCAGATAGACCGTAAACATTAATACCAAAAGTCCCATATACAATCTTCCTACAGAAATGTGCGATAACGGACTGTCATGCGGTAAGGTGATTTTCCCGAATAAGTATAGGGCAAGAACTCCGAAAATGGCGATCCAGATCGCTAAGAATACTTCTCTTTCCAGCAAATGCAATTGCAATACCAAATCGGCATTGGAAAGGAATTTAAACGCTAATGCCAATTCTAAAAATCCTAACACAACTTTTACGGTGTTTAACCAGCCGCCCGATTTTGGCAGGGAGTTTAACCAGCCCGGGAACATTGCAAATAGCATAAACGGTAATGCCAGTGCCAATGAGAATCCTAACATTCCTACAATTGGCGCGATACCACCTTTAGATGCGGCTTCAACCAATAACGTTCCTACGATAGGTCCGGTACAGGAGAATGAAACAATTGCCAGTGCCAGTGCCATGAACAAGATTCCAATTATACCGCCTCTGTCTGCCTGGCGGTCTACTTTATTCGCCCATGAATTGGGTAACATGATTTCGAATGCTCCTAAAAATGAAGAGGCAAATACCACTAAAAGGATAAAGAATATAATGTTGAACCAAACGTTTGTAGACAGTGCATTTAGGGCATCTGCTCCAAATATTGCGGTTACTAATGAGCCTAATAATACATAAATCAAGATGATCGAGATACCGTAGATCACGGCATTTTTGATTCCCTGCGCTTTAGTTTTACTTTGTTTGGTAAAGAAGCTTACCGTCATTGGAATCATCGGGAATACACAAGGTGTTAGCAACGCTGCGAATCCGGAGAAAAAGGCAATGATAAAAATGGTAAACAGTCCTTTTTGTTCTTCTTTTTTACCGATTGGTTTTGCTGTATCAACTGCTGCTACGGTTTCTTTTACTGCTGCCGTATCCACTGTTGCTGCCGTTTGGAGTGTGTCTGATACAGAACCTGCTGTTGCTTCGGAAGCTGCAATCTTTAAAGCCGGAAGTACAAATTCGAAGGTTTTATCCTGCTGGATACAGGCTTCTTTACAAACCTGGTATGAAATTGCCGCTTTAACCGATTTTAAGTTCGGATTGGTTACTTTTATCGTTTGTGTAAAACGGGCTTTATTGGCAAAGTAATATTCGTCTACTTCAAAAACATCATTAAAGACTTTTTTATATTCGCTTTCTTTTGTTTTTCCTACTATTTCGTAGTTCCCTTTACTGTCTTTATAGGTAAAAACGGTTGGCAATGCCCCTCCATCCGGAGTGAACTGTGAATACATATGCCATTCGTTATCGATAGCGGCTTCAAATACCAGGACAACTTCATTATCGGATTTTTTCTCTACGGAAGTTTTCCATTTAACGGGGTCTAAAATCTGTGCCTGCGTACTTAAAAAAGTAAAAAAAAGAAGTAGTAAGGAGGTTAATTTTTTCATGTAATTTTTATTTGCTTTCGAATTACAGACAATCGCCTTCTTTCTTTTTTGGGGCAATTACCATAAGCGTAATTCAATTTTTATAATGGTTTTGGTTATTGGTTCTACTTTAAATCTGCGGTCTGAACGTTTTCCGACAACCCATACAATCTGATTGTCTGAACATAAAAGCCAGCATTTTTCTTTATCTATTAACGAAAATTTTTCGTCTTTAAAGTATTTACTCAGTTTTTTCCGGCCATTCATTCCAGAAGGGTAAAAATAATCACCTTCTTCCCATTTACGCAAAACTAAGGGTAATTTTAACTTATCTTTATCAACAAAGATAACCCTGCTGTCTTCGTTATCTGTAACATTTGTTACGGACGCCATGACGATACTAAAATCATCGGGTTTTATTTCCTGATTTTCCGCAATTTCATAGGTGCGGTTTTCTGTTTTTTTCTGTTTTTCCAGGATTAAAAATTCACGGTCTTTCAGCAGGCGGTAACCGGCAGAAAACACCTGTTTCCCGGATTGTGCTTCCACTAAATCGTAAATATCATTCCAGGCGGTAAATCCGAATGGTTTTAACCACTGATACAGATACGCATTATAGTCTGATAACAGTTTTAATTTTTCTATCGAAATGAGCTTTTGTTCTTCTTTTTCGGTTACGATCAGTTTGTACATCTGCGCAGCGGCATCTTTCATCAGGGTTTCTGCCTGCTGCAAATGCTGTAATGTTTCCTGAAAGCTGTTCAGGAAATTCGGGTTGAGTTCTTTCAGTACCGGAACAAGCTGATGGCGCAGGCGGTTTCGCTGGTATTTGTCGGATGCATTACTGCTGTCTTCTCTCCACGAAATCTGATGTTCCCGGGCATATTCTTCAATTTCTTTCCGGCTGAACGCCAATAAAGGTCTTATGATTTTATCGTTTTGTTTCGGAATTCCGGTTAGTCCTTCCAATCCGGTTCCACGGGTCAGGTTGATCAAAAACGTTTCGATGGCGTCATCTGCATGGTGCGCTGTGAGCAGGTAATCATAGCCTTCGTTTTCCAATAGCGTATGGAACCAGTCGTAACGCAACTGGCGCGCGGCCAGCTGAATCGATAATTTATGCTGCTCTGCATATCCGGTCGTATCAAAACGCGTCGTAAAAAGCGGTATATCCAGCGCCTGGCAAGTTTCCATGACAAAAGCTTCATCCCCATCACTTTCCGCTCCTCTCAGTCCGAAATTGCAATGAGCCACGGCAAGCTGGTAATTAAGCTTATGAAATAACCGGATCATAACGATGCTGTCTACTCCTCCACTTACCGCAAGCAGCAATTTCTTTTCCTGCAGAAAAGGAAAATCGGTTGTAATGATTTTTTGGAGTTTTGGCAGCATTATATTTTAAAATGTCAGGTTTTGAATGATAACAATGAATACAAATTTACAAAAAGATATCGGGGTTTGTTTGGCTCCTTTACAGGACTCATTCCCTGTTTCCTTCCAGTACTTCCCGCATGGCTCTGGCTTTCAGCAGGCATTCTTCATACTCATCTTCGGGTAAAGCCGCCGCTGTAATGGCACTGCCCACAGAAAACGAAACATATTGTTCCGCTGCATGGTATAGAATACTCCGGATGACCACATTGAAATCGAAGTCGCCTTCGGGTGTAAAATAACCTACAGCACCGCTATACAGTCCTCTTTTGGTTTCTTCGAGTGCTTCGATTATTTCCATAGCCGATATTTTTGGTGCTCCGGTCATACTGCCCATCGGAAAGGTGGTTCTTATTATTTCGACCGGTGAAATTGCCTTACTGACTTCCGAAACAACGGTAGAGATCATCTGGTGTACTTGTTTAAAGCTGTAAATTCCGCAGAGTTCTTCAACTTTTACACTGCCTTTTTCGGCCGTATGGGATAAATCGTTCCGTACCAGATCGACAATCATGATGTTTTCTGAACGTTCTTTCGGATGCTGTGCCAGTATTGTTTTAGCTTCGGTGTCCTGTAGTATATCAGTATGGCGCTTAGCCGTTCCTTTTATCGGTTGGGAAATTACTTTGGTTCCTTCTTTCCGCAGGTACCTTTCCGGTGAAGCCGACAAGAGATAATGGCTGTTATTTTTAAAAAAGACAGCAAATGGCGGCTGGGAAATGGCATTTAGCTTACGGTACACTTCAAACGGTTCTATTGTTGCGTTTTCAGCAAAAAATTCCATACAGAAGTTGGCTTCATAAATATCCCCTCTATGGATATGATGCAGCATTGTACTAACCTTATCTACATATTCCACTTTGCTGATACGCTGCTGAATACGGTTGTTTTGAGGAATTACCTCCTGATATTCCGTAACGGACTGTATGTCATCCCAATCGGAATCGACTTCATCATCACACATGTTCAGATAGCGGATTTCCAGATCGTTTCCTTTTAACAAGAACAGTTTTTTAGGCTGAAAGAAAAACAAATCGGGAAAATGTAAGCCGTCATGATTGTTCGAATGCAGTTGTTCCGTATCATTTTTCAGATCGTAAGCCAGATAGCCAAACAGCCAGTCTTTTGCCTGCGACTGGTATTGTCTTAAATCTTCAAAAGCATTCTGATAATCGGTTTTGATGGACGTAAACGCATCTGCAGCCAGAACAGCATCATAACTACCGTATTGCTGCGGGTAATCGTTACTGTCTAAAAATATAATTTCCCGGAATTGTCGCGCCCAAAGTAATAACTGTCTTTTAAAGGCTTCCGGATTAGGGATCTGTTTTGCAATTGCTGTTCTCAAAAGTCGGTATTAAGATTCCAAAAGTACAAAAAACCTGACTGCCGTTCAACATCGTTTTTATCAGTCAGGCTTTATAGCATATCCTGAATTATCGCTGTGCTAAAATAATAAAGCCGTAAATAAATACGGCTTTGCTGATTATATTGTCATTTTTACTTTGTCGTTATGCTACATACGCATGATGCTTAGAAGAACAGGTTGGACCATCCCTCCCATCCGGACATGATTTCTTTTAAATGCTGATGGCAGTTGATCTTGGCATCACTGATGTTTTCTTCAGCAATGGTAATAATACATTTCTCCGCCTGTGTCATATAATCCGTTACCAGCATGTAAAAATCACTCACTGAAGTCGCGTCACTATTCTCAATAATTTTGTGAAGCTCGTTTTTTATTTCTATCGTTCCCATAACTGCTATACTTATTTGATTTGTAATATACGATAACTTCGGATAATAATCACTATTTCTACTGTTATCGTATATTTCCATTCCTATTTCCTACTCCCTGATCACTTTTTTGTAAAGCGTTTTGTGATTTTTACTTTTCCAATTACCAAACAATACGGCTATACTGTTTGTAATTTTATTCGTGCAATACTAAAATCGGTGTTTTGGAATGATACGATAATTTCTGAGTCAGACTTTGTCTGAACAACTCTTCAAAGAAAGAACGTTTATAGGTCACCATCGACAGGATATCAATATGCTGATTATCCAGAAAGTCAAAAATGGTTTGTTTGACATCGTCATCCGGAACGACGAAAAATTCAACCGGCTGCTTTTCAAATTCCTGTCGCCATTGTTCTATTAGTTCTTCCGTGCCTTCGAAATTTTTAGTTTTCACTGCCAGACATTTAATTTTCGCATTAAACATTTTGGCAAACTTAATCACCTCGTACAATCCTTCTTTATCCTGTTCTCTAAAACGTGTTGTAAACGCAATATTCCTGATAATATCAAATTTTGCATCATTGGGTACGCTTAGAATATTTTTGCTGACGTTCGTAATGGCACTTCCTGCATTGGATCCAAAAAAGGTTTCCTGCCAGCCGGTTGCTCCGGTTGTTCCCATCACCACCATGTCGATTTCTTCTTCTTTTACAACTTCTTTTATTACATGAATCAAATCGCCCTGTTTTAACAGATGCTGCATTTTGATATAACCCAAATCATTATCCTCCGCTATTTTTCTAAGGGAAGGTATCTGATCTTTAAAATTTTCGAATTTATCGAGCTCAATGGTTTCAAACACTTCTACAATAGCGGTGGCATGTCCTTCATAGGAAATGGGCGGTAAATCATATACATGCAAAACCAGTACTTCAGCCTGAAGTTTATTCGCGAATTTTAAGGCGTAAATAAATGCATTGTTAGCTGTTTCTGAAAAATCTGTAGGGAAAAGGATCTTTTTCATGGTTAATAGTTTTGAATTTATTTTCTATAAAGTTAGTAAAAGAATTACAAAAAACACCGGGCAAAAACCAGTTTCACAATTATTTAACCCTACAAAATAATGCTGTTGCTGCCGGTTTTGATTTCAACAGTATTTCTTTTGTACCTTTGCTGTCTTATTTCGTTTTTGAGCATACTTATGATTCCACAAGATACTATTGTTGCCCTGGCAACTCCTTCGGGAGCAGGTGCCATTGCCGTTATTCGAATTTCAGGAAAAGAGGCGATCAGCATTGCTGCGTCTGTTTTTCAATCGGTTTCCGGAAAGGATATTACCCGGCAGCGTACGCATACCCTGCATTTGGGGCATATTGTTGACGGTGAAAAGGTATTGGACCAGGTATTGCTGTCTCTTTTTAAGGGTACCAATTCGTATACCGGCGAAAACACGGTGGAAGTTTCCTGTCACGGTTCTACGTATATACAGCAGCAGATTATTCAATTATTGCTCCGCAAAGGCTGCCGTATGGCAAATGCCGGTGAGTTTACGCTACGTGCTTTTTTAAACGGTAAGCTGGATTTGTCGCAGGCAGAGGCTGTGGCCGATTTAATTGCTTCCGACAACGAGGCTTCCCATCAGATAGCCATGCAGCAAATGCGCGGCGGTTTTAGCAACGAGATAGCCAAATTGCGTGAAGAGCTGCTGAATTTTGCTTCCCTGATTGAATTAGAGCTGGATTTTGCAGAGGAAGATGTGGAGTTTGCCGACAGAACACAGTTTCACGAGTTACTGAATCGTATCGAGTTTGTTTTAAAACGTCTGATCGATTCGTTTGCTGTGGGGAATGTGATTAAAAACGGTATTCCGGTAGCGATTGTCGGTGAACCGAATGTGGGGAAATCGACGTTACTGAATGCGCTTTTAAACGAGGAGCGTGCAATTGTATCGGACATTGCCGGAACAACGCGTGATACCATTGAAGATGAGTTGGTGATCAACGGAATCGGTTTCCGTTTTATTGATACAGCCGGTATCCGTGAAACGGTCGATTATGTAGAAAGTATCGGTATCAAAAAGACTTTTGAAAAGATGGAGCAGGCACAGGTAGTGGTGTACCTGGTAGACAGTTCGGCAATCCTTGGCGAAAATCTGAATTCCGTTCAGGTTGAAATCGAAAAGATCCGCAACCAGTTTCCGTTAAAACCATTGGTAATCATTGGTAATAAAGCCGATAAACTAACCGCGGCACAAACCGCTCAGATACAGTCGGAAATTCCGGATATTCTATTAATCAGTGCCAAAGAAAATATTAGCGTTGAGGAATTAAAAGACAAGCTTTTATCGTTTGTAAATACCGGTGCTTTGCGCAATAATGAAACCATCGTAACGAATACCCGTCATTATGATTCCCTTTTAAAAGCTCTGGAAGAGATCCAAAAGGTACAATGGGGTTTACAGTCCAATCTGTCCAGCGACCTGATGGCAATCGATATCCGGCAGGCTCTATATTATTTTGGAGAAATCACCGGACAGGTAACGAATGATGAGTTATTGGGGAATATTTTTGCGAATTTTTGTATTGGGAAGTAAATATATTTCTTTTGCTTTTAAAAACCTCTCTCTCATTAGTTTCCTGTAATCAGCTCAACTAATATACTCATTACATCATATATATCTTTATAATTAAAGAAATAATTCATAAGCACTTGACTCAAAATTGTCTGTTCAAAAAGAAGAAATTATGATTCGATATTTCTAAGCATCATTAAAATGGAACTTCAGTTTAGAGGTACACATCTTAAAAAAATTAGCCCAAGCTCAAGATTGGGAATTACTCTATAAAAACTTGTAACCAATATTTTAAAAATTGTGATATTCAATTTAATTTCTTCGATTATTTAAATAATTTCAATTTTATCAACAAAACAATTCACTTATAGATTTACTCATTATTTTTTCTTTTTTTACGTTCAACATTTACTTATATTTACTTTAATCATAATAATTTTCATAAAATCCAATAAAGATTCAAAATTTAAAATAACTTTTTTTTGTATTTGATGTAATTAGACCATCAATATATCTTGATGAAAGATTTAGAATGGTAAAAAAAATTATTTTTTTTAGCCAATTTGAATACAAAGAAAACATTGACGATGTTAATAGAATTAGAGTTTATAAGCTCGTTCATAAAATATATTGTTTTAATATGGCTAAGAAAAAGAAAATCAAAGTTGATAATTTCAAAAACAATACGGAGAATACTTCTAAACAAGAAAAGATATCTTGTTGCAATTTCGACAAAGAAGCAATTATCGATATTATAATTCAGAAATTAAATAAGCAAGAAGATGAAAAGAGAAGACAAGAAGATGAAAAGAGAAAACAAGAAGATGAAAGGAGAAAACATGCTGAACAGAAATTTAAACCAACTAATCGAAAAGAAATAAAGGACTTTATGTTTTACACTTCTGACAAAAAGAATGGAATTTATTTTATTCAAAATATTCAGTATGTGAATTATTTACTTGTAAGATGTGTAGCGACAAATTTTTTATTTGAAAACATAGATTTTTCAAAAACAATTTTTGATAGTTGTTATTTAAAAGATTGTCGCTTTATTAATTGTAAATTTGAAGGAGCTAAGTTTATAAATTGTAATTTACAAGGTTCTTATTTTGAGTTATGTAATTTTGATTATGTAATTTTTGAAAAAACTTTTGTTGATGATGAAATTTTTGAATGTGCTCCAAAAAAAGATAATTTAAAATATAAATTTGCACGTTCGTTGAAATTAAATTACGCTTCAATTGGTGATTATATCAAAGCATCTAAAGCTGTCAGCATTGAATTAGACGCAACCAAAAGTCATTTAAAAGATAGTTGGCTATCTGGTGATGAATGGTATAAAAAAAAATATGGAGGGATTAAACGAAGAACAGAACAGTTTATTAAATGGTGTAAAGTTTGTGCTCTTGATTTTGTTTGGGGTAATGGTGAAAGCCTAAAACGATTAATCAGATTTAATATAATAATTTTCTTCATTTTGACTTTAGTAGATGCTACTATAAGTAAAAACAAATATGGTTTTTTTGAATTTATCAATACATTCTTAATAAAAGTTCCTTGTCAATATTTAGGCATAACTGTAAAGAATGAGAGTAATATAGAATATTTTTCATACTACCCAAACTCTCTAAACTTATTTTTAATTATTGTACGTATGATTAGTTTTGGATTACTTATGTCAATAATTATTAAAAAATATAATAGACGATGAGGAATATTTATATTTTCGGCTCAGTAGTTCGTGGAGAAGTTGATCAATATTCAGATATTGATTTGTTATTGATTAGTGATGAAAACATACAAAATATCGATACTAATAAATACTCTATCTATACCCCAAGTAGAATAGAGCAAATGTATAAGGAGGGTAATCCATTTGCATGGCATTTATATTATGAATCAAAATTAGTTTATACATCTGATAAAGATTTTTTAGAAAGTTTAAGTAAACCATCGATTTATACAAATTGTAAATCTGATTTGCTGAAGTTTAAAAAGCTTTTTGAGGATAGTATTGACTCTATGAAGGATAATGAATTGTCTATTATTTTTGATTTGGCAATGATATTTTTAGCGATTAGAAATTTTGCGACTTGCTATACCCTTGGATGTTATGAGAAGCCTATCTTTAGCAGACAGTCATTTGAAAAATTAACAGATTACCCTTTGATATTAGATAATGGTATTAAAGAGATGTTAATGATGTCAAGAATTAGTTCAACAAGAGGAATTAATTATTATATTAGTAAAGAATCGTTTGCCATATTTCTATTAGAAATAGAGAGAATAGATAGATGGTTCAATGAAATTTTAGAAAGTTATGAGAGCAGAATTTAACAGTAGAGTGGATTTACAAAGAGAGGTTATTAAAATCATTAATAAAAAATCTTTTAAACATCAATTGACTGGTTTATCAAAACCTGCGATTGATATTTGGTGTATGAATAATAATGTTTCAGATGGATTGTTAAAATGTAATTTATTTGTTATTTCTGAAAAGCTGTTTTTTATTGCAAATAAAAGTCAAGATCAGATTACGGAGGAGTATAAAGACTTACAGGTAAGTGTCCGAAAGAATATAGAAGAACTTAAAGAATTGCTATAATAAAAAAGATTCTTTTTATTTAGATTAATATAAAAAATCTCACCACTTCCACTCCTCATAATTCTTTCGAGCACTTAATAAGATATTCTATTGGAATTTATCCATCAACAAATCAGTAGTCAGGAGTATGTAGAGAAAAGGAAACTGCTAAGCAATGTGTACCAACCAAATCAATACCATTCTTAATTCCAATAAAAAAGATCCAGCTATTAACCGGATCTTTAATTTAAAACGTAAAACTAAGTATCTGCTACACTTCAACAGCCTTTTTTTCAAGCATTGCTTTTGCGGCGTTTAACATTTCGGCTTTATTGAGCAGGTTCACCATTTTATCCTGAGACGGAACCCTTAGTGAGTGGATGTCATATACGCCCGGACCAATATCGTTTGGATAATTGAAATGTGCAAAGGTATCCAGAAGTTCCATTTGCAAACGGGAACACTCAATAGTGATTACATCGGCATCCATATCTGCAATATCTTCAATGATATCATTAAATTCAGAATAGCACATATGGGTATGTATCTGGGTAGTATCTTTAACTACAGCGGCAGAAACCCTAAAAGCTTTGATTGACCATTCAAAGTATTGCGGCCACTCAGCCTTTCGCAAAGGAAGTCCTTCTCTTATTGCCAGCTCATCAATCTGGATTACTTTTACACCTGCTTTTTCAAGGTCGGCTACCTCATCCCTTATTGCCAGCGCAATCTGAAGACAGGTTTGCGAACGTGGCCGGTCGTCCCTTACAAAAGACCATTGTAATATTGTAACAGGACCTGTGAGCATGCCTTTTACAGGCTTATCTGTTAATGACTAGGCATACTGTGTCCAGAATACCGTCATCGGCTCTGGCCGGCTGACATCTCCAAAAATTACCAGCAGTTTGACACACCGGCTGCAGCGCTAAAGGCATTCACCACTACATCTGCACTCTTTAAAGTTTCTGTCAAGGTATTTACATCCGTAACGTCCACTTGCACAAACTGAAGATTACTTTTGTCCGACGTGTTTTCCTTTCTGGAAATAGCCACTACATCCAGATTCCTGTTCACTAATTCATTGGTAATTTGGCTGCCCACAAAACCGGTAGCCCCGATAACTGCTATTTTCATTGTCCTAATAGTATTATTTGATGATTCATTATTCACACGTGCCATCGGGTTTGCAGGAAGCTCCTTCGATGATTTCTAATTTTGTTTCCGGATGGTCCTTGCGCCATTCGGCAAATGATTTTTCCAATACGTCCAAAAACGACTTAGGGTCCTGAGCTCCCGAAACCGCATATTTTCTATTGAACACAAAAAAAGGAACGCCTGTTACGCCGATCTGCTGTGCTTCTCTAAAGTCTGCTTGTACCTCTGGTAAATATGTCTGCCCGTCTAATGCTTTTTTCAGCGCATCTGCATTCAAGCCAATGGTTTTACCCAAGTCCAATAGAGTATTGATGTCGTCAATGTTTTTGCCATCTGTAAAGTAGGCTTTAAACATTACCTCTTCCGCTTCAATTCCTTTGCCATTGGCTTTGGCGAAATGCTGAAACTGGTGCGCTCTCAAGGTGTTGGCAGGAATGGCCTTATCAAAATTGTAGGTCAAGCCCACCTCCTTTCCCATCCGTGTAGCATAGCCGTTCAATTGTTTGGCCTCTGCAAGGCTTATTCTTTTTTTCTCTACCAGTATATCGTGAATGCTTCTGCCAGGCTGTGTCTGTAAATCGGGCATAACCTGGAAACTTTTCCATTCGATTTCCACGTTATTTTTATCTGCAAAATCTTGCAGAGCCGTGTCAAATTTTGCTTTTCCGATGTAACAGAACGGACACATCACATCGCTCCAAATTTCTATCTTCATTTTATTTTCTGATTTTATCCTGATCAAATCTTCCTGAGCTGTTGGAAATTCTTTAGCGGACTGTTGGTTGTGAGCATAAAGCCAACCAGCGGTCGGGGCAACGATTACAGTCAGGAAGGAAAATATCTTTTTATTCATTTTGATTCGATTCATCGAAGCCTGTTACTTTTTTTAATTGCTTTATCATGCAAATTTACAAAACAAATACTTACTTTTGTATAGTATCGCAGTAAAAGATAAGGTATGGAAATGGAATTAATCGACATCAATCGCATCAAAAAATGCCCTGAATCGTATATGATGGCGGTCAACGATACATTAAATGTGTTGGCCGGCAAATGGAAATTACGCATCATGGCTTCCCTGCAGTTTGGCAAAAAGCGTTTTAAAAACCTGGAAAAAGAAATTCCGAAAATCACGCCCAGAATGCTCTCCAAAGAATTACGGGATTTGGAACTGAATGGTATGGTAAAACGAACCGTTTACGACACCTTCCCCATTACAGTGGAATATGAGTTTACAGAGTCCGGAAAATCATTTAAGAATGTAATAGACGCCATGATTGTCTGGGGGATTGAGCATCGGCAGAATGTGATTAAGCAACAGTAATTTGCCAGAATAAGAAAACATCTCCCTGTAAAATGAAGACATGTTTAAGTTTTGGTATAACACGGAAACGGCACACCAGTTTGGATTTATAGACAGTCCGCATTACAACAGGTTGTTTAAGGAAACTTTGGATTGACCCCAAAAATCCTATCCCAACTAAAATAGCCAGTTTATACAAGTCTATCTCATTTATATTGTTCAATTTTGCAATACAGATATGAATGACATGAACAACTATTTAAAAGAAACTCCCCTGCTGGATTATTCACATACCACTATCCGGGAATTGGTGGAACAAAGACAGTGGATGCCACTCGAAACAGTTGCCCGGGTAAAGGCTGTTTACAATTTTGTACGGGATGAAATAAAATTTGGATACAATACATCTGACGCTATCCCGGCATCCAAAATCCTGAAAGATGGTTACGGACAATGCAATACCAAGGCCACCTTGCTGATGGCTTTACTTCGGGCAACGGATATACCAAACCGCATTCATGGCTTTACCATTGATAAAGCATTACAAAAAGGAGCAATCACAGGAATTTGGTATCGGCTTTCGCCTTCCGATATCCTACACAGTTGGGTAGAAGTTTGGGTAGACGGACAATGGTATTTTATGGAAGGGGTGATCTTGGATAAGCCATATTTGTCCAGATTGCAGCAGCTATACAAAGATTGCAAAGCAACTTTTTGTGGATTTGGTGCGTACACATCCAATTTTGAAACCCCACCGATCGAATGGAACCTTAACCATACCTACATTCAGGACAAAGGAATCAATCAGGACTTTGGACTTTTTGATACGCCCGATGATTTTTATGCCCGGCACCAGCAACAATTAAGCCCCTTAAAGCGGTTTATTTTCAGCAACATAGTACGGCACATCATGAACAAAAATGTAGAACGCATCAGAAAAGGAAATTGATATTTTATTTGGTAAAGTACCAAGTGTTTAGAAAGCCGTTACTTTATTATCACTTCTTCGTAAACCCTTTTCTTGTCATTTCGCCCCAGCCTTTGGTACCCATAATTTTTTCTTTATACCCTACCAAAGCGGAATAAACCGTTATCGGGTGAAAATATAACGGTTCTATAAAAGCAGCCAGTAACAGTTTTACAAAATCGGCTTGTTTGGGGTATTTGTGGTACGTAAGCTCTTCACAGTACAGCGCAATAACCGAAAAGAAAATAGCAAAGGAATAGACAAACAATATCAGTAAAAAGAAGAAATGCCAGTTGAGCATACCGGATATCAGGAAAATAACGGTCATGATAAACCCTATAAACTCTATTGCCGGTGCCAAAAATTCAAATAGTGTCCAGTATGGTACGCTGATTAGTCCCAAAAGTTTGTAATTCGGATTCAGGAACATTTTTTTATGAATGCTAAGGGTTTCGATTGTTCCCCGCATCCAGCGGCTGCGCTGCTTTTTGAATATTTTGAATTCTTCCGGTGCTTCGGTCCAGCACAGCGGATCGGGTATATAACTAACCGCATAAGGCAGTTTGTTTTCGAGCATATAACGCCGCATGCGTACCACGAGTTCCATATCCTCTCCTACCGTTTTGGTGCTATAGCCACCAGCCAATAAGGCTATTTCTTTATCAAAGGCTCCAAAAGCACCGCTGATTAATAATAATCCGTCAAGCCTGCCCCAGGCCATTCTTCCTAAAAGAAAAGCCCTTAAATATTCCAGAACCTGTATGCGGGACAGCATGCTATCCGGAACATTTACCTCAACCAGACGTCCGTTTTTAATAATGCACTGGTTCGCTATCCTCACTACGCCGCCGGTCGCAATAATGCGCTTGCCATGCGATTCGAGAAAAGGTTTTGCCAGTTTGAGCAGTGAATCTTTATCAAGGATACAATCCACATCAATACATACCACGTATGGATATTCTGCTATATTAAGACCTGCATTCAGGGCATCGGCTTTGCCTCCGTTTTCCTTATCAACTACAATCAGTTTTTTAAACGCTGCATTCCGGGAGCGGTACAGGCCTTTTATTTTTTTTGTTTCAATTTTTGAATGCACCTCAAGTTCCGTTAGGACAAGATCATACGTCCTGATCAGGATCTCCATCGAATTGTCCTTACTCCCGTCATTCACTACGATTACCTGATAATTGTTGTAATTCAGGGAAAGTAACGATTTTACATTTTCTTCAATCGTGAAACCTTCATTGTATGCCGGTGCGATCAGGGAAAGTTTCGGCGCAAATTCGCTTGTAAGCAGTACGTTATAGTCTACAAAACTATTCTTTTTAAGATAGCCTCTCAGCTCTTTGGCAGAAAGGTATGCCAATATGAGATAGGACGACATAATCAATACCGCATAGGCCAGTATAAGGACTAAATACAGGTCAAAAAACAATGCTATTTCATTATTCAAAAAAGTCATCTGCTTATATTGTTAATGTCTGTAATACGTTTTGCGCTTCATATTTTATTGCGGTATTGGGCGCTCTTTCGGCCAACTGTGCTACATACGGCACTTTTTGTGACAGCTTAAGTTCTTTAATAAGCTTTAAGCCGAGAGCGATAACCGTTGTATTCTGTGATTCCAGTAAATACTCAATCCCTTTGGTATCGCCTAAATCATGTTTTTTAAAAGCGTCTATAATATTCACCTGCGTCCAGTCATCAATCGGATAAGGATGTGCTGTGAGGTGTACGATCCCTTCTGTCCCACCCAGTTTGATTCCCGCATTTATGGCGGTAATCTGCAAGGTTTTATTCCGGGCTTTGGAATATGTTATGATCGTATCGAAAGCGTCCTTAACGTTCATCTCCGCCAGTTCGGTAATCCCTTTACAGCGGACATCCCATTTGAGGCTTTTAAGCTTTTTTAAGGAATCATTGATTAATCCGGATTCTTTATAAAACTGTTCCAGCTTCTGTGCATAAAGGCCATCATAATTTTTATGGAGGTTGATAACCGACTCCGTTATCACTTCCCGGAAAAAACGATTATCTGCTTTCGCCGCATACTCTTCGTCCTGCATAACGACAGAAAAAGGAATGTCCTGGAAAGCCACGGCAAACAGTAATTTGTCAATACAGCTACTGTATACAATCCGGAGCCTTTCTCTTTTTATATTGCCGCTTCGGCTTTTAATAATGAACAGGTACAGGAAAAATGATGCCGTTATAAACAAGCCGGTTGCCAGGATTAAAAAAGGCTCGCTCCATGTACCGCTTGTATAAAGTTCCCGGAAATGTATCATTTTAGAAATATTTCGTAATAATTAGCTGAAAAGTAAACCTGTTTCTGTACTATCTGTACACCGGCAGAAAAATAAAATCGTATCTAAACGTCATCAAACACGGATGTTCAACAGCTTATTGATTCTCACCAAAAGCACCGCCGGACTGACCGGTTTAGCTATAAATTCGTTGGCTCCGATGTCGAAAGAATCCAGTTCGGTCTGTTCCACCCCTGAAGAAGTCAGTATAATTACAGGAATATCTGAATTCAGGCGCTGTCTTACATACTGCGTGATTTCCATTCCGCTGATGCCGGGCATGTTGATATCGGTAAGGATCAGGTCGTAACTATTGGTTTCAATAGCATCCAGTGCATCCTTACCATCAGAAAACTGGTCAACAGTATATCCTTTAGACTCTAAGAAAAAAGATAATGATTTGCGTAGGATATCATTATCTTCTGCTAAAACTATTCTCATTGATTTAATATTTGTCTTGGGGGCAAATTGTATTTTATTCGAGCCAAAAATGATGTAAAACCATATATAATATTTTTTTACAACAGCTCTTTTAAATATTTAACTACTTCTACAATTCCGGAATGCAGGGTATCGATTTCCCCGGCTGTTGCTGAGGTAAACTGACCCAATCCGGCTTCCATCTCGATAGCGGACAAACAGTGACTAAGGTCTTCCAGCATGAACATGTCTAAACTGGATTTCATATTATGCGTCAGCCGCTTTACCATATCGTGGTCATTATTATGAAAGGCTTCCTGCAGCTGTGCTACATCGGCCGGAATTTTTTCTATAAAAAGAGCTATAATTTCTTTTCTGAAGTTCTGGTCTCCGCTTGATGTTTCATCGATAAAAGACAAATCGACCTTTCGCTTACGGTTAAGTTTATTATCCGGGCTCAATGCCGCTTTTATAGCTTCTAAAAGGACTGCCTGTTTGAACGGTTTGGGTACATAAGCATTCATCCCCACATCATAACAACGTTCCTGTTCTCCAATGAGGGAGTGTGCCGTCATGGCAACAATAGGAATCGATGAGTTCAGGTCATTCCTGATATATTCGGTGGTCTGGTAACCATCTTTAACCGGCATCTGAAGATCCATCAGTATCAGATCGTATTCGTTTTTTAATAAGAGTTCTATCCCTACTTCTCCGTTTTCGGCAATGTCTAATTCAAAACCAAAGTTATTGATAACACTCTTCGCCAGTTTTTGATTTAAAACATTGTCTTCACAAAGCAGTATTTTAAGTCTGCCCAGATTTTCTCCGGATAATGTTTCCGTTTTTGTTTCCGTATAAGCTGCTTTTTCATAGGTGAGTACAAAGAAAAATTCGGAACCTCTTCCTTCCTTACTCTTCACCTGGATTTCGGCGTTCTGTAATTCAATTAACTGCTTTACAATGCTGAGACCAAGTCCTGTACCGCCAAATCTTCGCGTAGTACTTTCTTCTGCCTGCGTGAAGCGTTCAAAAATAGTTTTGAGCTTATTCTCCGGAATACCAATACCGGTATCTTTAACCGAGAACCGAAGTGCATAATGATTGTCTGTTTCTTCAACCATTTTTACAGAAACCGTTACTTCTCCATCTTCTGTAAACTTCAGAGCGTTACCCACAAGGTTAACCAGCACCTGGTTTAGTCTTCCCTGATCGCCAACCACCATTTCCGGCATATCTGCATCCAGGAAGAGATTGAATTCAATATCTTTCGGAACCTTTACTTTTAGTAAATTATAAACGTGTTTAAGTGTCTTTTTTAAATTGAATGGTTCTGTCTCAATGGTTAAATTACCGGATTCAATTTTAGAAAGATCCAGAATATCATTAATGATCAGCAGCAGGTTTTCCCCGGCTATCTGTACACTATCGATATAATCATGCTGGGTAGCATCCAGTTTTGTCTGGGCAAGAAGATCCGTAAAGCCAATTATCGCATTTAACGGTGTTCTGATCTCGTGACTCATATTGGCCAGGAAACTATCTTTGGCCAATACCGCTCTTTCGGCAATTTTTCTCTGAGCGTCCAGTTCAATATTTTTGGTTCTTAGTTCCAGTTGGTTTATAACGTGTTTTGCCACGATTGAAAGGGCATTCCGCTGGTTTTCGTTAAGCTCTTTAGAAACGTGGTCTATCGCGCAGATGGTGCCTATGTTGTAACCATCAGGCGTGGTAAGCGGAATACCGGCATAAAATCTGATTTTAAAGCCCCCGGTTACATTCGGATCGTCTTTAAATTGGTCGTTTAAAAAGGTATCGCTTATTTCAACCATTTTGGAATCCATAATGGTATACTGGCAGAACGTAATTTCACGCGGAACTTCCGACACTCCAATTCCTATTTCGGATTTAAACCACTGCCTGCTCTCATCTATAAATGAAATATGGGCAATAGGTACGCCGCAGATGTAGGATACCAGTTTTGTTGCATCATTAAAAGCATGATCGGGCAATGTGTCCAGGATATTGTAACGCTTTAATGCGGCTAAACGTTCTAATTCGTTGTGTGGAATCGGATATTGTTGATTATTCATTTTATCAAAAGGAAAAATGCATAAGTACAAAAATAATTCGAGATAAAACCCTGCTAAAGGATTTTGTAACCTAAAAAAAATCAGGACCGGTTATTGTACCTGTACCTGCCTAAACTTATTGCCGCCTTTTTATTCATCCAGATCAAATTATTTTTTCGGGCATTTGACTTTTCGGGTAATTATTGGCACTAATCCAGGATCACTACAGTGGTATAAAGGCAGCAAAGTTACCAGCCTAAAGAGCAGTCCAATACCTTCCTTTTTTCTGTTGCGACCAGAAATTTATTCGAACCTCCTTTTTATAAGGACAGCTGTTCAAACTGTTTCATCAAAAAAGCGGCGAGGTGTTTTCTCCTGTGACTGCTTTCTGTTACTATACTGTCGTAAACAGCTAAATCATCGACAAGAACAATATGATTGGCTACATTTTAAATAGCTATTAATAAAGCCCCTAACAATATTGTCCTAAAATCAAAACTGAAAATTATTTTAGATAGGGTTGAATCACATAAAAAATCTCAAAAGCAACTTATACTTTTGAGATTTTTTTAAAGATCATTTTTAGGTTGATGATTCATATTGATTTCATCAAATATCCGTGCTATTTTATGTGCATAACAATTGTATGCTTTTCGTTATAATCATGTTTATTAGTTTTTAATTAGTTTAAGAGTTACTGTCTGTATACCATTTTCCAGTTTTGCCAAATAATAACCCGTTGCCAAATGTTGCAGATTTATTATATTATTCTCTTTTGGAGTTAAACTCGTAGAATATATTTTTTCGCCTAAAATATTATAAATAGAAACCAAATAATAGGCTTCTTTTTCCTGGCTTAAATCAATATTAAACAACTCCTTGCTTGGGTTTGGATAAACTTTAATATTGCTATAGCTTTGATTCATTTCAATCTCAGGTTCACCAACTTTAGCCTGGAAGCCTGCCGTACCAGATATTCTGGTAATATTTCCAGCCGGTAGTCCATTAAAAGTCAGGAATTTCCCTCCCACTATTATTTTACCATCACTCTGTAATTTTAACGCTTTAATATAATTATTGGTTATACCTGGCAAATCTGTAGTTCCTTCACCAATAGAAAACGTAGAGTCTAATGCTCCGTTTGGATTAAGGCGTATCATCTTTTTCACCGGATTTCCATTAAAAGTAGTAAACTCTCCTGCAATGATTATTTTGTTAGTACCCGGTTCCAAGAGTATGTCATTTATACCTCTTTCTACACCCATAGTAATATTAAAATTAGGGTCAATTTGCCCGTTATTTAATAACCTTACGATACATTTTACATTAGTACCATTATATTTTGTAAAACCTCCCACAACTATGATCTTACCATCTGCCTGTAACACCATTTTAGTTAAAGGACCAAAAATAGAGACATTCAGATCATTATAACTTATTGAGCCTATGGTATCTCCAGCAAAAAAACTACTATCAAGTGTACCGTTGGCATTCAATCGAATGATATTTTTTACTGTAGTACCTGCAACTGGTGATGAAAAACTACCCAATAAGAGAATTTTACCATCCGGTTGTATCAATATGGACTGAACAATAGCCCAATAATATGTATTTAATTCTGTAGGGTTAAAAGTAGGGTCTAAAGTCCCGTCCGTCTTAAGCCTTACTATACCTTCTTTTTGTACTCCATTATATGAATAGAAATCCCCTCCCACTAATATTTTACCATCCGATTGTATTGCACAGGCATAACCATTATGGTTTGTACGACCAGACATTCCCGCAGTACCTACACCACCCACATTAAAACCTGGATCGACACCTCCATCCGGCAATAATCTGGTAACACATGAAGTCGTGCTGCTAAATACTGAATTAGTCGACACTACAATGATTTTATTATCCGATTGTATTGCTAATCCATTTCCTCCCTGGTTACCTGTATAACTAAAGCCTGGGTCTAATGTTAGATCGGTATTAAGTCTGGCTATATAAGGTTTTGAAATATTATTGTACGTGGAAAAGTGACCTGCAATAATTATTTTATTGGTATTTTGCTGCCCAATATTCCTAACCAAATTATTAGCTCTTACATTAGCAGGCAGCGTAGACTCATTTGCCCTACTTACAACAATAGTAACTGTAGCAGTGTCTGTAATATTGCAATTCCCAAAAACACTTAATGAATAAGTTAAAACATAAGTTCCAGCCGGAGTATTTACAGGAACAGTAATTGCTCCCATACTATCAATACTTGCACCTGCAATAGAAACCGGTGCAACTAATGCCATAGAAACATTGGATAACGATTCTGGACTAGAAAGCACGCCATTATACTTATCATTTGCATATACGCTAATAGTAGTACCACCAGTATTACTGTATATGGGTGCACTGGTAAAATCATCGTTTATAGCATCTATTGCAATCGTATTAGCCACTGTGGTTGTTACATTAATCGTTCCATATAAAGTTGTTACACAACCATTTGAATTAGTGAATGTATAGCCAATGGTTATAATACCAACACCTGCTACTGAGGCATTAAAAGAATAAACGCCATTGGTTACCGTTACGCCCGGACCTGAAAAAACGCCATTCTCAGGTACATCAGACAAATAAGCTCTTAAATCATTGAGCTTTTGAGTAGTACAAATAGCTGTAGGTAGTTCCAGTTTCTTCCCGTTAGTAGGAATTAAAACAACATTATCTATATAATAACTTCTACGAAAAGTTTGTGGTGAGTTTAATTCTTCATTCGCATAATTATAATATTCACATCCTGGAATATTCGAAGCAGGAGTATTTGTCACTATTGTTTCGTTATTCAATGCTCCTAAATACAAAAATTGCTCACCACCCGTAGTCGTGGTAAAATTAAATGTTATGGTATCCCAGCCATTAGTATTTCTTATTATTCCTGGTGATGTAAATAGATTAGCTGTATTTGTAATACTAATCTCTGTCGTAGGATTTAGAGGGACTACTTCAATATTCGAAAAATAAGCCTGTAAGCTACTTGCAAAAGCACTAGATCCTTCAGCTAGCGATGCGTCAAAACTCAATTGATAAGTAGTGTTAGGCTGCAAAGGTGTTTTTAACGTTGTATACAAATGTGCTCTACCCAGATTATGCTTGGAAACGATGATATTTGCATATCCATTACCAATATTATTATTAGACGTCTGATAGCCACGCATATTACAAGGAACACCTGGTGTATGAGAAGTTGAATTAGGAGCAGCAAGCGCATTAAAGTAGGAAGGAGCCATTACAGGAGAACTTGGATAATTCCATCCGCAGGCTTTTGTTATTTGATAAGCACTTGTTGGCAAACTGGAATACTGCTCAAAATCACCATTCATTACCAAATTACAGGCTGTAGGTACAGGACTGCAGCTATCCGGGTTAGGTAGTGGTAAAATATATACATACATATAAGTAATATTCCCTCGTTGTGTACCATTAACCGGTACATAGCGCAACAGGTGTAAACCGGGAACTATTGTTGTAAAATTAATTGTTGTTCCTGCTGTCCCTGCTGTTGCCGAAAGTGTTGCTGCTGCTGTGATATCCTGCAGACATTCAAAACTAGTAGCATTTACATCGTTGGATAAAATTCCTGATAGGATTACGTTGGTACTGGTAGCACCAGCTGTACTAATCGAGCCTATAAATGTATAGGTACCATCTGCATTTATCCCATCATTAAGACCAGCAACTGTAATACCACTACAAGCCGTGCCTCCATAATTAATAAAACCACTACTTGTAGTACTTGAACCAAAAGTAGTTTTTACATTATAACCTATATCACATAAGGTTTTACGTTCTTCGTTTTTTAAATATCTTTTGGTAATTCCTTTGTTGATATTGTTACTCAATACAAAATAGGCATCATTACCATAAGGACTTGTACAGGTTGGATATAACTGATCTTCAAAATGACTTAAACTGCTACCCGGTTCAAAACAGGTTGGAGTATAAACCGGTACAGTAGAAGTTCCTACATATTTTACGGCATTAATACAGACCGTACTGTTAAGTGAACCACTGCTTAAATTGTCTGGTGAAGTACATCCCGGCCGTAAAATTGAAAGCGGTACGATTGGGTTAAAACTAACGTCATACATTGTACAACTCCCCATAGTCAGCAACGGTTGATTTGTATTGGATCTTAAAAAAGTATCATATCTGGTATAATACCCCATTCCGGTTATTGAAGCTCCATTTTGATCTATAAAGCTATTAAAGCCCAGGGCATGCGTTATCTCATGCAACATAACGGTATATAAATCATATAAATTACCTGGTGCATTTATTGTCAGATCTGTATGCCACAATATATTTGAATCGGTGAAGTTAAAAGCAACCTCACCGTGGTAAAAATTACCTAAATTTCCCATATTAGTATAAGAATCATTTCCCAGATGTATTGTCTTCCACATTTCCCCATCCAAAATACCTCCTGCAAAAATACCTGGATTATAAGGTGCAATGTAATATGAAGATGCCATACCTAAAACTCCTGCCGGAGCAGAAGTATTGTTGAAATTCTTAACCAAAATATTTACTTTCTTACCGGTAGCAGTAAGTGGAGAAGTAATAAAATTAGACAAGTCTTCAAAAACTTTACAGATTACAAGCCTGCGGGCATTATGAACCGGGTTTGAAGTATTTTCCATTCCTGATCCTGTTTCGAAAAACAAATTAAAATAAGACGTTGATGAACATGTCAGCTGCGGTGATCTATTTAACGATCTATCCGGAGTATTGATTGTTATGTCATTAAGAGTATACTGCTTTCCATATCGATCATATATTTTCCCCAATGAAGGTTTTTGCTGGGAATACCCCTTTAAAAAGGTTATCAATACCAGAAATAGTAATGAAAAATTTTTACCTATGTGTTTATTTTTTGTCATAAAAAATATTTAGAATGCTAAAATAACGAAAACACATCCACATTTTAACATTCCAAAAAGAAAAAGTCGCAATTTGCAAACATTGCTTTTTTAATGACCTTTTTACACACATAGCTTTTTTTAAGAAGCTTATCTCGTTTTAATCCCGAATAACCACAGAGGTATAAAAGCTGTAAAGCTCCCAGCCTAAAGAACGGTACAGAGCCTTCCCTTCTTCTGTTGCGACCAGAAAATTATTTGAAACTCCTTTTGATAAGAAGCCCGATTACTGTTCTCTTTGGATTTTAAAATTACTCTTCCTTTGATATCTTTAATCTCTATAGAAAAAATGTTTGATTGGGATTCAATATTAAGAATATTATTTACCGGATTGGGATATATCGTTAAATCATTTTGAAAAGCAACTTCCTTGTTTGATAGCACACCGCAGCTTAACGATATTGGAACATTCGAATTGGTATTGGTACCGTTGCCTAATTGTCCGCTTTGATTCCAGCCCCAGGTCCAAAAAGTTCCGTCTGTTTTTATTGCAGCCGTGTGACCATGTCCTTCACTTATACTTTGCCAGCATTGAGCATAAGTTAAATTGCTAATGAATATTACTAAAAGTAAAAAACAAACCTTTTGATTTTTTATGTTATTTTTCAAAAAAAGCGTACTATTTTTCTCATATTGATTCATTTTAATTAAAATTAATGCAATACAATCACACAATATATCCCAGCCATAGTGTTAAAGTAATCAAATTACACTAATAATGAACCTATATTATCCAAACATTGCCTTAGCTTTTCATTTCAATTTATCTTATTCATTGTCTTCTTAGGCTTACATGGAATCTTTTATTAAATTTACTACAACCTTAATTGTTATTAAACAGCGAATCATGCCAATACGATTTTTAATAGTATTCCTTTCTTTGTGTTTTTTGTCCTGCAAAAAAGAGGATCGTACGGAAACCGATAAAAAGGAAACCGTACCTGTGGCTGCTTTTGATAAAATCAAATGGAAAACAAAAGAAAATCGGGATTATCCCTATAGGGACAAAATGCTTGACTATTTAATGACAAGCGATACCCTGAAAAAATTAAAAAAAGAGGAAGTACTGAACCTGCTTGGGCAACCGGACCGGATTGACAGTGCCTATCTGTTCTACAGGATAAATCAACAAAGGCTGTATTTTTTTCCTTTGCATACCAAAACATTAGTCATTAAACTAAAAGAAAACGACAGTGTAAAGTCTGTTATGATCCATGAATAGATGGGCAAAAACCGGCTGTTGCTTATTTTGACTGGGATAAATACATCCAACCAAAAACAATTTAAACAACTGTTATGAAAGAAGCGATTAAGGTAGAAAACGCAGGAATGGTAATCCTGACTAATTATATCCCAGTTTTATTGGAACGCCTTCATTTAGTAAGCGGCAAACAATTTACCAGTCCAGAAAACCAGCATAATGCAGCCCTTTATTTACAATATCTGATTACAGGATTACAGAAAACAGATGAGGTTTATTTGTCCTTGAATAAAGTTCTTTGCGGATTGCCTGTAAATCAAGACTTAGCTGATCAAATGGAGATCTCCAATGAAGACCAATTGCTAATGACCGGTTTAATAGAAGCTGCCATTTCACACTGGACAGCCATTGGCCGCTGTTCTGTTGATGCTTTCAGGGGTAATTGGCTTATCCGGGATGGAATACTAACAGAACATGAAGACAAATGGGAACTCACCGTTGAAAAAAGAGTTTACGATCTATTACTTAATAAATCTCCTTTTTCTTTTTCAATTATAAAACATCCCTGGATGAATAAACCTTTATATGTCAACTGGCCTTATTAATAGCCTTTTCACAAGGAATAGTGCATTATTTTTAGCCGATTCTGCAACATAAAAACACCATTTCAAAAAGGCAATTAACTTAAAAGCCGGTTTATGCTTTAATTTGCTGCTTCTTAACGGCATCAATGCTATATGGTCCTGCTCCGAAATAGGAAATCATCAGCGCACCGCCAACAATAGACATGTTTTTCATAAAGGTCATCAAAACCAGCTGATGCTGCATGCTATCTTCAACAGCCCAGAAATTGTGCATGATAAAAGTTACCGGCAGCAATACCAGAATGATGAGCCAGGCACCCCATTTTGCCATAAAACCAAATAAAATACTCAGTCCGCCCAGCAATTCGAATATTCCAACCAGCGGAATAAGGATATAGGATAACGGTATTCCCTTGACTGCTGCTTCATAGACATAACTGTCCGAAAATTTAGCAATGGAAGAATACATAAAGATCATGCTGAAAAGAAACCGGCCGATTAAAGGAATACACTTCATGATTCAGGAATATATATTGTTAGGAAATATGCTTTTTAATACAAATAAAAAACACTGTTTGAAATTTCCTTCAATATACTAAAAATAAATCAAACAACTCATAATCAACACAATATTAATAAAACCCAATTTTCAAATAACGATAATTTATGGTTTCATTAATACAATCACAAGCTTGCATATCCCAGACTATCCCCAATAATACCATGCCCTTTGCCTCTTGCCCTTTGCTTTTTACCTCTCACTTCTTCTCCACTAAACCACGCGTCAGCCAGCCTCTTCTGTTTGCTGTAGCAATGGCATACGGAGTGATCCAGAACAAGCCAAAAGTATATAGAATACTATAGGAATAAGCCCAGAACGACTCGGATATACTATACCGCTTCGCATAAAAGAAAACGGAAAAACTGGACATAATCAGGATACCGGAAAGTGTGGCACTCAGAAACAACACCGGATGCGTGAATATAAAAAGTAACATCGCTATAATAAACGGATAGGCCATAACGATCTTTAACGACTGGTTTAAGAATAAAAGCCGGGTTCCCACTGTAGAACCGTTTCTAAACTTTTTAAACACAAACCTGGACATCATGATATTTTCACGCACATTGCTTCGGTCCCATCGGATAAACATCTTGTACAAACCGCTGTATTGCTCCGGTACATTCGTCAAAACATACGAATTTCTCTGAAACAGAACATGATACCCCTGCTTCAGGATCATATTGGTCATCGCACGGTCTTCGCCAATATCGGAAGGCTGCCCCATAAACGTCTGGCTGATCCATTCCGGAAGACACGCAAACACCACATCACTGCGGTAAGCCGATAAAGCTCCCGGAGTACACATTACCGATCCCAGCGCACTTTCGGCAGAACGCATAAACTCAAAACTCAATACAAAACTAACATTCAGCATTTTCGGAATAATCCCGCTGTTGTTATTTAAAACCTGGACATTCCCGGCAACGGCACCACACTTCTCGTTAGTAACAAACGGGCTGACTAAATTTCGTAAAGTATCTGCCTTTACAATCGAATCACTGTCGACCGTCACAAAAATCTCCCCGGTACCAAGCTTGAACCCGCGGTAAAGCGCATGACGCTTTCCTTTATTTTCCGGTTGCTTATAGATCGACACCCGATCCCCTAACCTTTCTTTTGCCTGCTGCATCCAGTACCAGGTATCATCCTTACTTCCGTCATCTATTGCCAGCAACTGTAACTTCTCCTGCGGATAATCGCTGTTTGCCAGGCTCATTAAAGTATCCCACACCTGCTTGCCTTCGTTATAAGCCGGAACGATCACCGTACAGGTAGGCAGTAACGCGTCTGTAACAGATTCAACGGGTTTGTATTTAAAATATAAAAACAAATTATACAGGAAAAACCCCAATCGGAACAACAGCAGTGAAGTGCTTAGTACAATAAAACAAAACCATCCTGTAGTATTCAGGCGCTCCAGATTGACTTTATCAAACTCCGGCTGCAATTCATACACCAGGAAAGTCGAGCCAAGCAACAGTACAAAAGTACTCACGAGTACTGCAATACCCAAAGGCTTTAATGATCCCTTTGCCGTCTTTTTGGATGCTTTTTTATTGCTGTAAAAAACAGGATTGCCTATACCGGGTACCGCTGTAGCCCTATCGTTTTTGGCAAAATATAATTGTTCGGAAGTAATTGATTCGCTTTTCATATTTGTTGTACTATTCGTTACTATCGCGATTCCACACATTTGATGAGGAATCTGCACAGTCACAACAAAACAAGCGGTATGCCATTTACACTTTCAAATGATAATGAAGGCTTTAGCGCTGAAAACCCTAAAATAAAAGTGTGGAAATTCCCCAATTCAATACCCAATTCCCCAACCACATCCGGATTCTTCAACCGGCTGCCACAGTTTCCGGAAAACAGGAAAAACAATCCATCCCTGCGGCCAGATACAAATCAGCATTGGAAAAGACAATTCTATCAGGCTGTCAACCAAAAAAGCCATATAAACCGCTTAAAACAACATCAAAAATACTATAAAAGGAAAAATGTACAATTTTAATAGCCTTTTATACCTTTCCGGAGGCGCTTTACGCCCATACCTTTGTCCTATCAAATTAATCCTTTAAAAAATAAACAACATGAAACGTAAAGCAAAAGCCGTATGGAACGGTAACATCAAAGAAGGTAACGGACACCTAACCACAAACAGTCTTGTTTTAAACAAAACCCAATATTCCTTTAACAGCCGTTTTGCCGAAGGAATAGGTACAAACCCCGAAGAACTGCTAGCAGCGGCACATGCCGGGTGCTTTACCATGAAATTAAGCCTGGATCTCACTACTGCCGGCTATACTGCCGAAGAGTTAACCACAGAATCAACCGTTACGCTTAACGACGGAAAAATTACACAGTCACTACTCATTCTTACTGCAAAAGTACCCGGAATATCCGATGAAGAATTTCAGCAATTAGCCAGACAGGCGGAAGCTACCTGCCCTGTTAGTCAGGCTTTTAATTTTGAAATCATACTGCAGGCAAACCTTGTTTAATCGTTTTTTATACTTAACTTTTAAGTTCATTTTTATTATGAAACCAATATTTTCTTTCAAACGGGTAGTATCCCTCATTTTAATAGTAACCTTAAATTCAACAGTTATGGCACAAGAAAGAGCTTACAAAGGAGAAAGTGATCCACAGATTTTTAAGGACGTACGATCATTTTTAAAAGCGCTTAATTCCGGCGATGGCAAACCACTGGAAACCTTATCCCCGGCCGATGCAAGACAGGTATTGGTGGGCGCGCAGCAATCGGTTACCGTAGATTATTCCGGAATTGAAGAAACGGAACGCAGTATTTCCCAAAACGGTTACACCGTAAAAATCCATATCACAAAGCCCAAAGGCGTACAGAACAATGCTCCGGTATTTATTTTTATCCACGGCGGCGGCTGGGTACTGGGCGACTATCCTACCCACAGAAGACTGGTACGTGACCTTGTCGTTGCAAGTGGTGCGGTGGCTGTATTCCCGGACTATACCCCATCGCCCGAAGCAAAATACCCAACGGCTATTAATGAAATATATGCCGCTGCCGAATGGGTGTCAAAAAACGGCAAGGAAATCGGTGTGAACGGTAAAAACCTCGCAGTAGTCGGTAATAGTGTTGGCGGAAATATGGCGGCAGTAATTGCCCTGATGGCAAAAGACAAAAAAGGACCGGAAATCAAATTACAGGTGCTGTTATGGCCGGTAACCGATGCCGATTTTGAAACGGATTCCTATAACTCATTTGCAAACGGACGATTCCTGACTAAAAACATGATGAAATGGTTTTGGGACAATTACCTGCCGGATCCTGCAAAAAGAAAAGAAATATATGCCTCACCATTGCAAGCCGGTTTGGCTCAGCTTAAAGGCCTGCCACCGGCACTTGTTCAAACGGCAGAAAATGATGTACTCAGAGATGAAGGAGAAGCCTATGCCCGAAAACTTGACGAAGCCGGCGTACCGGTAACCCTTACCCGGTATAGCGGTTTAATACACGATTACGGACTTTTAAACCCTATTGCCACTATTCCTGCTGTACAAACAGCAATACAACAGGCAGCTGTGGTTATCAAGACAACCCTGAATAAATAAACCACAATTAATGCTACAATAGCCCTGGAGCCGATTATAGTAATCGGCTCCAGGGCTATTTATTCGTTTTAGCAACAGCCTTACCCTTAAACCATCCGGTTGCCGCAGGCTCTTGTTTCTGTTTAAAATCACGTATTACTACCTGACCCTGGGCTTTGGCGATTTTCTATATTGCAGTAACAAACTTACAACTCAACTACCATGCAAAACGAATCATCAAAAAAAGCAGCTATTGATTGCGAAACCAATCCTGCTTTATCCCTTAAAAAAATGTTTGTCGATACGACTATGGGGAACCGTATCATTGCCGGACAGTGTCCGGTGCGCAGAGGGGTATTCTTAAAACCCCATGGTGTTGCCAAAGCCGATTTTATCATGATGCCGGGATTACCTCCGGAATACAGAGTCGGGATCTTTGCACACGATCATTTTGAAGCCTGGGTACGTTTTTCAAGCGATACCGTTCCACATGCACCCGATATGAAAACAACGGTTGGCATCGGGATCAAACTGTTTGGAGTACCAGGCAAAAAATTGCTGGAATCCAGTGAGCACGCCACTACTGCCGATTTTATCCTGCAGAATATGAATGTGTTTTTTGTAGATAATGCTACCGAAATGTGCAAATTCACAAAAGCCGGCGTTGTAGACCACGATTATAACCTGTACCTGAAAGACCATCCGGAAACCAAACGCATTTTAAACGAAATGCAAAAAGTCGTTCCGAGCTGCCTTACAACACCTTATTGGAGCGGACTGCCCTATTCTTTTGGCGAAGACCGCTTTGTAAAATACAAACTGGAGCCAATCAGTCCGCCGTTTAGTGCGCCGCCGTCTCAAAACTCAGCAGACTACCTACAGGCCGATTTACAGGCCCGTTTGAATATGGGAGAAGCCCAATTTAAATTTATGGTTCAGTTCCGTACCGATCCGGATAAAATGCCGTTGGACAAAGCCATGGTTCCCTGGGACGAAACAGAGTCTGTTCCGTTTCATATCGCTACGCTCGTTATCCGCAAACAGGACATAACCAGTCAGGGACAGGCCGAATATGGCGAGAACCTTTCTTTTAATCCCTGGCGGACCCTGGAAGTACACAAACCGCAGGGCAGCATTAGCGATGCCCGTAAAATTGTGTATGAGGCCGGAGCCGATTTAAGACGTTTTAAAAACGGTGTTCCAGCCGTAGAACCCAATCTGCCAAGACAATTAAACAACCAATAAGACAGCGTTATGGATACTAAAAAGATACAAAAAGTAGCTATTTATCCGGCCATCGGAATAGCGCGAATAGGAAATTCAAAAGAATATTACCTGGCTTCCGATTTACCGGGAGTTACTCCGGTTTCGGAAGGCGGTTTTAAAGACGGTGACAATCTGTTTAAAAAGCAGGTGCCTCTGTTCCGTATTTATGCATTGGACGAAAACGACAAACCGTTATATGAAATTAACATGGACACCGCTGCCGATGTCAATATCGAATGGCGGGTGCATGTAGCCAACAGAAAAGCGGCCTGGTACCAGTTTAACAACGCTCTGGATCTGGGCGAATACAGTATTCCGAGTACCAAGCGTAACGGAGCCGTTATGGGTGCCGACAGGAATCAGCTTGTAATTGACCCGGGAACGCGAACCATCAGCGGAAGAAAAATATCCGGTGACGCCTACCAGTTCAATACCGGAAAGTTCTATGACAAGGAAGTTTCTTTGGGTGAGATCAAAACAGACGAAAAAGGCCGGTTACTCTTCTTTGGTGGTGATGGAAAAAGTGCCTCCCATCTTGGGAACCGCGCAATAACCTTTGCCAATAACGACGACTGGCACGATGATACTTCAGACGGTACCGTACGCGCCAAAGTGACCATTGGCGGACAAACATTTGAAGCCAAACCTGCTGTGGTAGCCTGTACGCCGCCAAATTTCGGACAGGGATTGTTCCCGGTCGTAAGCATGCTGGATGTGGTTGAGGACCTGTACCTGCGTGAAGGCTGGATGGCTCCAAAGGAAACGGTCAATTTCTATGAAGACATTCACCCGATACTGTCTCGGATGAGTACGACACAATGGGTAAACGAAGGTTTCTTTGTTTTATTCGGTACCAATTCCCCTAGTGATTTTAACAATCCTGATTTTATCCGCCAGCTGGAAAGTCCGGACGCACAATATGAATCCGAGAGAAAACGGGTATTCGAATGGTTCCGGGACCATCAGTCTACGGAATATGAGCCGACCAAACTGCCACCGCATTACGGTGATTTATTTGGCGATTATGACGATCTGCCGGCGGTTGACCTATCGGTAACTGCGACACAATATGAACGGTTACGACTATGGGCTGAAGGTAATTTTGTTACCGGAAAACCGAAAGAGGTCATTCCCTTTGAGGAATTACCGGTAGCCGGACAGGTGGATGCCTTGTTAAAAGCACCGCTGGAAGAATGTTTGGGCGGACCTTTCCACCCGGGCATCGAGATTACCTGGCCTTTCCGACACCTGATGATGTGGGAAGAACCTTTCCGCTTAAAAGTTTTAGCCGAAAATGAAAAAGTAAGAGACGATTACGGCGGCATGATCACTTCCGAAATAGCCTTATCGGAAAACGGACCGCTGGACGGAACCGGACCGGGATCGCTTACCCGATGGTTAGGCGTGCCGTGGCAAACGGATGAAGCCAGCTGTATGTCGGGTTATGATGTAACCCTTTACCTGCCGTTGCCTTCTTTCTGGTCGGTAAGAGTTCCGAATACGATATTATCAATGGACAGCTACGAGCGGTTGAAATCGAAAACGACAAACGACGGTCAGAAATTAAAGCATTTCTCATACCGTGTGGACTGGATGCGTGATTTCACTTCAAATTACGTTCCGCGTATTAACAATATGATCGCCAAATGGCATCAGTTGGGAATCATTACCAAACAGGAACTGGAAACGCAATCGCAGTTTTTACCCGATGCTTTATGGGTAGAAACCGACCGCGAAGGCCCTAAAGGTACGGATCCTACTTTTGAACAGGTAAAACATGCCGAAAGAGAAAGTATCGTGAGTGGCCGATTATTAAGAGAAGTGCCACGTGAAAGTCATCCATTAAAACGTCACGAATTATAGCAACGTCCGTTTCCATACCGGTAGTTATCGTTGGCGGCGGTCCTGCGGGATTAGCGACCGCATTAACGCTGCACAGTCATAACATTCCGTCTATCGTAATTGACAATCATACCGAAAATGCCGTTAAATTAGGAGAATCATTGGCTCCCAGTGCCAATGCCGTTTTTCGGAAATTAGGTCTGGAAGGAGTGTTGACTTCCGGACAACACAGCTTGTATGTGGGTAATAATGTTGTGTGGGGCGATTCGTCGCTCCGCCAACGTTATTTTTTACACGAGCCTTATGGCGATGGCTGGCATTTAAACCGCAGCTTATTTGAAAAACAGCTCCGGGAAACGGTTATCAGCCACGGAATTCCATTGCTGCAAAATTACCGCTTATCGGAAATCACGGCACGGGACGATAAAATGATAGTAAGTTGTTCGCATAGCGATGCTGCCCCCTATACAATTACGGCCGATTTTATAGCCGATTGCAGCGGAAGAGCTTCCATAGTAGCTAAAAAAATGGGCATAAAAAAACAGACTGTCGACAATCTGGCTTCCTATTATTTTATTGCAGAACCGGCGGCAAATCCGTTAAAAGGCATGACCTTTATCGAAGCGGCAGCAGATGGCTGGTGGTATGCCGCACCGATAGCAAACAACCGGATTATCGTCAATTTCATGTCGGACAGCGATTTACATCCTGCCAAAACAGCTTCTCTTACGGACTGGTTACTCCGGAAAGTAGCCGCTACCGAACATCTAAAAACATATATTTCCACAACGGCAATACCAACGGCAGGTATTAAAACCGCCACCACTTCGCTGCTGGAAAAACCGGGCGGCAAACAATGGATAGCCGTGGGTGATGCTTTGTGCACCTATGATCCGCTCACTTCTTTCGGGATTACCAACGCCCTGGTTAGCGGTCACCATGCAGCAAATGCAATCGCCTCATTTTTACAGGGTAATACCGGTGCTTTATCGGACTATATCACTTCTCAAATGGCATTATTCAATAAATCGGTTGCCTTGTTACAAAACCAGTATCAGTCGGAACAGCGCTGGCCGGAACATCCGTTTTGGGAAAGACGACGGGTTTGAGGGGTGATTTATGATATTTGAGGGTTGAGGTATGACTTGGAGGTATGAAGTTTGATTTACGAGGTTTGATTTTGATAGTGTAAGTAATTACGGAAGTGCTACTACCTGTTTTTACAAAAGGGGTGAAACTACTCATATCCAACACAATAGATCCGATTACTTTAGCTGTGTGATAAAATTATTTTACCACAGAAAGGTAGCATCCGAAAAACCTTAAACGAGTAGGAAAACCCCAAATACTATTTACTATGTCACAACAATCATTTACCTGGTCTTTAGAGGCTTATGAGTCTCGTGGAAATTTATGGTTACGATGGAGCAGCAATGCACCATTCAGAGCACAACAAGGTCAGATTCACGTTTACAACGCTGGCTTCCCTTCCGATCCTACAAAAGAAACAAAAGCATGGTCGTGGGATAATGAAAACAACAGAAACTGGGATACCGGACAAAAATGGGGCACCGGATGGAATTGTGCCTACATTGCTGAAAAAAGCCCGAATGGTCCTTATACTTATTTTATTCAGCTGACAACAACCAGCGCAATGGGACCTAATGTTTTAAAAGCAGAAGAAACTGTAGCTTAAAAGCAAATACACTATTAATGAGCTTATGCAGCGAAACTTCCCTGCATAAGCTTTTTTATATTGTTTAGAACGGTTGTCTTACCCAACGACCGGAAACACATACATAAATACAGGTTGGCATCCCCCATGACAAATCCGTATTTTGTGCCGGACAGCCATTGTTTACCGCACTAACGTTATCATAAGCACAAACTTCTTCAAAACCGCCATCTCCTCTGCCGCCTCCGGTAATGTGTACCTGCTGTTGCTTTTCTACTTTTTGAACACCTTCAAGATTTAAAATTTTTTTTAACATAATTGATAGATTTAAGTTGTTTGGTTTACTCAATCATTAAAGTCGGTTGAGTTTTCCGACTGGATTATAATACTATTACGCGATTAATATCTATTTATTGTGAGCACCTTAAAGAAAAATAGTACATTTTAAAGTTACAACTCTTTGTAAACATGAAAAAAAGTCACGTTAAGGATGTTTATATAAATGATTTAGTGTTCAAATTGAGAATAAAAAGCAATAGACAAAAGGCAAAGGGCAATTGACAAGAAGCAAAGGGCAATAGACAAAAGGCAAAGAGAAAAAGGAAAACGTCATTATGAAAGGACAATTCCTAATTCCTAATTCGTAATTCCTAATTCGTAATTCCTAATTCGTAATTCCTAATTCGTAATTCCTAATTCGTAATTCTTAACTCGTAATTCTTAACTCGTAATTCTTAACTTCATCTGCTTTTTAAAAAAAATCTTATATTTGTTTTTTAACAATTAAAATAATAGTTACAGATTATGGAACCGGAAAACATTCTTGTTGCCCATGCAACGGACCTTGAAAAGGCGACTTTTTACAAAAAAACCTATTTACACGTAGCTTTAGCCATATTGGCTTTTATTGTTGTAGAAACCATTTTACTGCAAACTGTTCCGGCGGAATGGATATATGCCATGATGGGCGGAAAATTCATTTGGTTGTTTATTATTGGTCTTTTCTGGCTGGGAACGACTTTATCAGAAAAGATGAGCTTTAATCCTTCCCGTCAGCAGCAATATTTAGGATTAGGACTGTATGTGATCCTGGAAGCTATTATTTTCCTTCCGATGATCGCGATTGCCGTAGCCTATTCCGGTCCTGATATGATTACTCAGGCAGCGGTTATCACATTATTCATGTTCTCCGGACTAACAGCTGTTGTATTTTTTACCAAAACCGATTTTTCCTTTTTAAGAACAGCCCTGATTGTAGGTGGTTTTGTTTCCTTAGGCTTAATCGTTGCAGGCGCTATTTTCGGATTTAATCTGGGATTATGGTTCTCTGTAGGTATGGTAATCTTAGCATCAGGAAGTATTTTATACCAGACACACCAAATCAAAAACCAATACGGTACCGAGCAATATGTGGGCGCTTCTTTACAGTTGTTCTCCTCTGTTATGCTTTTGTTCTGGTATGTGTTACGAATTTTAATGAGCAGAAGAAGCTAATATATGCTCTCTTTATAATAAAAAGTCCTGATCTTCATCAGGACTTTTTTATGTTAAAAACGGAGCTGTCAGACGGTATTTATAGGAAAACAATACCAAGCCCACTTTGGATTTGATGCCGTATCGCTCAAAAAGTGCCGCACGATAAGCTTCTATTGATTTTACAGACAGCTGCATAATATCGGCCATCTGTTCGTAGGTATATTCCTGTTCATCGCAAACGAGTTCTAAAAAGGTGCGTTCCCTTTCCGACAACACGATGTTTTGCTTTTCTTTTTCTGTGGGCGATTCATAATTCCGGATACGTTTCAATATTTCGGATACGTTGTTATACCCGATTT
This sequence comes from Flavobacterium inviolabile, assembly GCF_013389455.1. Classification (NCBI taxonomy): domain Bacteria; kingdom Pseudomonadati; phylum Bacteroidota; class Flavobacteriia; order Flavobacteriales; family Flavobacteriaceae; genus Flavobacterium; species Flavobacterium inviolabile. The sequence continues at coordinate 3,167,651 of NZ_CP058278.1, forward strand.
TGACAATGCTGTCTATCGCAAATTTTAAATCGTGGGCGGTACAGTTTTTATGTAAAAAACCCCTTGCTCCGTGATGATAGGCATCGTTGATGAGCTGTTCGTCAAAATGCTGGGTAAGCAGCAATACTTTATATTCATCGTCCAGTTCTTCAAGTTCCTGCAATACTTCTATCCCGTTTTTGCTCGGCATGGAATAGTCCAGTATATACAAATCCGGTTTCGCATCCAGTGGCAGGGCTGCTAAAAAATCTTCACCGTTATCAAACTCTGCCACAACCTTATAATTGCTGAGTTTCTGTAACAGTTCTTTCAGTCCCTGCCGGACAATGGCATGATCGTCTATAATACAAATGGTCGTGTACTGCATAGTTGAATGATTATTTTTCCGTGATGATAATAGTGGTTCCCGTTCCTATACCGGACCGGATCTCAAAACCGTAACCGATCATGTCTGCCCGATGTTCCATATTTTGCAAACCTAAGGTGGTTTTACTGTCCTTCGTTTTTGCGATATCAAATCCTTTTCCGTTATCGGCTATTTCCAGTGTAAATAACGGACTGGTTTTGATTGCAATCGTTATCTGTGTGGCTTTTGCGTGTTTTAGCGTGTTGTTTATCGTTTCCTGAAAAATCCTGTAGATCACGATTTTTTCATTGACGGTAAATACTTTTGTTTTTTGTTCCGATATGCTGAGGTTGATGTCAATTTTAGGATTTTTGTTTAAGCGCTCTGCTTCTATCGCAATCGCTTTTAGCAGATCCTGCTGTAAAAGCAGCTGATTGTTCAGCGAATGGCTTATACTCCGTATGGATTGGGACAGGCTCCCGACCGACTGCGATAACGGCGCTAATGTTTCCTGTAGTCCGGGAGCATCCAGTTTAAGATTTTCAAGCTGAAAGTTGATGTACGTAAGCTGTTGTCCGGCATCGTCATGCAAATCTGCTGAAATATTGTTTAACACCTGTTCCTGGGTTTCAATTATGGCTGCATTAAGCGTTTTCTGGTAGTCGATATCTTTCTGATAAATGAGCCGGGTATAGTTCTTTATTTTATTGATATACAGCTTGATTATCAGGATGCAGAACAATAGCAGCAAACTGATAAAAAGGAGTCCTATGATGATGCCAAAAGCGATATCATTCAGCATATTGTTCTTTCTTGTTACGATAAATATAAATATTTACCAATGAATAATAAGTGATGTTTACGAAATAACTAATCAGGGAATAGAGCTTTATATCACCGAAAATTATCGTTGTATTCAGCATTTTGTTCTTAAATCCGAAAATAAAACTGAACCCCAGAAAAAACAAGATCGGGCTGGCTAACAGCAAGTAGTTATTGGACGTAAAAAACGGGAAATTCTCTTTCCGTAAATGGTAATAGCTCCAGTATAAAAAAAGCAGCACATACAGTAAGGCACCACAGATAAATGTCCGGGCATTGAAGGTCTGCACGCCTTCAATAAAAAACAGGTTTACAAAAGCAAAAACCAGGAAAAAGAAAAGCGGTACATATCCTTTTGCAGTATTGCTGCAGATCACCGTTATCAGATACAGCCATAAGGCATGGTGGATAATGATACTCAGCGTTGTTAAAAAAGAAAAACTGATACCTCCATACAGCAATATGGAGGTCAGCACTTCTGTACAAAAGCTCACCGTGATGATCAGAAACAACAGTATATTATGCTTTTTCAATTTAAGGTTAAAATAGGCATAAATAAATGTTGCCAGTACAAGCAGCTTGATACTGTTTATGGTTGCCAGTATATTACTCATTTTCTTTTAAACCTATAAAGGTCGGATCAAGGGAGATATCGTAATATCCGGTAAAGCCACTGCCTTTTATTCTGAAAATAATATTCACATCGGCACCAGGATCCATTTTTCCTTTGGTAAACTCAATAGTATGTTTCGATGCCATAACATCGTGATTTTGCATGATGCTTCTAAAAAGCGGTACCGAAAAACAGGTTGTCTTATCACTGAAGGTGCTCACCAGGACCGGTTCAATATCATCGGCATTACTCATTCCGCTGTTATTATATTTGAATGACAGATACTTTTCATTACAGCTAACGCTGTCCAGCTTTTTTTTAATTTCTTCCCACGATACAGCCTTGTATTTTGCAGCATTAACATCTCCCCAGTAATTGACCAGCATGCTTTCAAACAGTCCCATATCGATCTTGTGGTACTTTTCAATAACGGAATAATCATTCGCCTTACAGGCTAAAAACTGTAAATCTCTGATGATTTGCGGAACAGAATCTTGAAATGTTGTTCGCTTGGAAGCCGTCGCTTCAGTAGTTGCTACGCTGCGATCAGTTGTCTTTTTTTCGGTACAGCTGTAAAAAGCAATAAGCAGGACTAATAATAGTGTCGTTTTTTTCATGGCTATGTAGATTTAGAGGTTACTTGGTTTGCATCAAAGGTTAACTATTCTTTATCTCCAATCAATAGGTAAACCCCTAATCAGCCCGGGATAATACCCTATATTTATAAGACACTACTAAAATATCACTTTTTTCTTAATAATTTATCAATCCGCCTCATTTATAACCAATTAGGCAAAAAACAGCTTCTTTATAGGGTTTCCCCCATTGTTTCCGGTATATAGCTGCCCTAGCTTTGAAATGACCAAACTACTTCAATCATTAACCTGCTAAACATTCATATCATGAAAAATCGTTACAAACTATTTTTATTAGGGACCGCTTCATTGCTTTTTATAAGTTGTGAATCTGTACGAACACTGGTAAACAAGCAGTTCCCGCCCATATCGGCAACAGATCAGCAATATGCTTCCATTACCGATAATCTTCGCAGTATGGATACGCTGAATCCGCATATAGGTGTTTATATCCACAAAGGAATGGTTCAGGAATACCTTCCTGATGCGCTGAAAAAAGCGGCAGAAAATGCTTCAGATCAAAACATTGTCATTAAAAGTGTTACGCCAGAAATACTTTTAGACAAGCAGGGCATTTTAACAAATGCTGATTTTTTAATCGATATTCCGGAATATCATGCAGAAATCAAAGGAACACTGGCCGGTTTAACCGCTGTCGCTACCCGCGGTGACACGGTTTATCTGAGGAGTGCTTTACAATCCCTGAAAATCAAGAACATTACGTTTACGCAAAAAACCGGATTGCACAAACGCGCTTTAGCCAAACTGATAAGCCCGATATTAAAGCATTATATTGACAATATTAACGGGATGCTGTTTAAAAATCCGGTTGTATTCCAGACCAATTGGGAAAAAGGCTATTCTTTAGATCCCAAAGAACTGTTTAAAGATCCTAATACCGAAGTTATTGCCGAACCAAAAACGATTTCCCGCGCCATCAAAGGAAATGCTGTTCTGATTACTACTGAAGGGATTTCGGTATTAGCCGAATTAACGGCAAAAAAGTCCGCTCCGGTAACGTTACCCAAAACACAAACGGCTGCTGCAACTGCTTCACAGGTTTCTAAATTGTTTGCGGTTTACAACACCGCTTTTACTAAAAAGTGGCAGCACGTTTTTGAACCTGTTCCTGAAAACAGCGCTATCAGCGTGCAGATCAGTAAAGCGGAAATAGCCGGTATTTTTAACGAGGCACTTTCCGCTCCTATCGCTCTGAAACAACAGTTTACACTGCCCGAAATGGCTTTTAATGAAAAACTGGAAGTTAAACGCGGGGATATTGACTGCCAAAAGGTGCGAACCAATTTTAAATATCCGGATTTTAATGGTGCCAGTTGTAATTGGAACTGTATGCGCAGAGTACTTGGCGTCCGCGTTGAAGATCCGGTTTGTGCCGCTACCCGAAGAGCCTGCCGACTACGTGTAGAAGCCGAAAGGATTGCCTGGCAGGCCGCCAGGGAAACTGCCCGGATTGCCCATCAGCTTGAAAATGAAGCAAAAGTAGCTGCCTGCAATGTACAGCGTGAAGCGATGGATTTTATGTCGCTGGGTAAATTTAAAGGCAGCGTTTCCGGCAGCGGAGCAGCGACAGTAAATTTTAATTCCTTCCGGTTTAATGAGGACCTGTCCGAACTGACCTTACAGTATTCCGGCGATGTCAATGCAAAACTGCAATCGCAACTCGAACTGAATCCAACCGATTTAGGATATGTTTTTTTCTGCTACAGCAACTATGGCAAAAACACGAGCAGTAATGTTTCCCTCAATATTCCACAGGCTACCAATGCTATAGCAATTGGCACTTCAAGAGACCAGGAAAACGTATTGCTGACCATAAAACCGGAAAAAATAGACTATACCGCTTCGATCAATCCAAGTCCTTTACACAGCCTGTTATCCGATCCGCGCTTTGCCGTTCAATGTCCGATAAGCAGTCTGATAGGAGCTATTGCTGCCGGTGCTGCCGTGGCAAACTTTTTAGACATGATAAAACTTGCCCCGGAACAGGAGTTGCTTTTAATGGGAAAAACCAAAGGCAAATATGGGATAGATGCGGTTACAATCCCTTTTAAACCCATTGTTTTCCGTATCAACGGAAGTGACGATAAAAAAGCATTCGTGTACTGGAATGCCCATTCCATACAATTCACACACTATAAAGCGGATACAAAAAATAATTCCGGCAATATGCTTGCAACACTACAACCAAACACTAAAAATTAAATTATGAAAACGTATTATCTGCATCTTGTGCTGTTAGCAGCCACATTATGCTCCTGCTCCACGATATCTGAAGAGCACTATTTTAAAGATGAGGTGGGCACTAAGCTCAAACCAAAAGACAATGACTACTTTCTTTCAGATGAAGAAGAAACTGTTTCCAATTACTATCGAGTCAAAGTCAGGGGTTTTTCGTTTCTGTCCAGTTCCCGTTATGTATCGGGTTATTTTAACCAGAATGCCGTTAACATGTATTTTAATGAAATTCCACAGCCGGAAAACGGTAAGCTCTTTACTCCGTTAGTGACCAATGAAGACGGAAATGAACTCATACTGATCCTGTCGACAAATGCCAAGGCAATTACCGATCAGCTGGGCAATGTCACCAAAAGCCAGACCATTTTAAACTCAATAAGCCAGGTTGTAAAAAAAGAAAAGATCCTTGAAGCGCACACCGTTAAAACCGATATCGCCAGTACAGATCGGGCAATAAAAAAACTGATAGCCACAACGGATATGTACCTGGATAAAATCGATACAAAATCGGATGCCGATATCAACAAAGCCATACGTGAACTTACAGAAACCTTAAAAAAATAAAAGATGAAACCTATTCTAATTCTCCTTTTAGGCTGTATGCTGCTAACAGGCTGTATGAGCAGGCTAAAAGTAACTGTGGAAGCAGCAAACAGGGATGCTGTTTTAGCCAAACACAAAGAGCTGCAACAGGAAAAGAACAGTTCCGGTGACCGGAAAATTCTAAACGCCATTGTGGCTTTGCAAAACTTTACAGCCAAACATAGTGAAAACAGTAATGCCGCATTGATCACAGCCTTAACGACCCTGAAAAAGGATATGCGTGCTGCTGAAGTCAGCCCGGAAGTTCAAAAAGATATTAAAGATTATATTGATACTACCATCAATACAATAGCGAACCTGCAGGATCAAGCCAATATTGCCTATCTGAACCATAACAATCCGGAAGCCAAAAAACTGATTAAACAAGCTTATCTGGTTGTTACGGAATTCGAACAGTTTTTAAAAGAGTCCAAAAAGGCTGTCGCTGACGAAAAAATCCCGGTTATCAATGAAAGCCTGCAACAGATCAGTCAGGCAAAAGAACCTTTAAACGGCACAGAGCGTACCCGTTTCCCGCTATTGGGCGACGAAATGACTTCGTTTATTACTCAGGGCAAAAGTAAAGACCATGATCTGTGGAAAGGTGTATTCAATAAAACGGTTTCATTTAATCTTTTGGGCAATTCGGATGTTGCCGTGATATTGCGCTCCAATCCTACTGAACGGGAATTAAAAAGCGGCGATTACAATAACAATTTTACGATAAAAGGGGTCCGGATGGATGCTGCCGATGCCACAAATGCGACCTTTAACGGACTGACACAAACCATGCATTTTATTGCCAGCACTTACGGATTACCGCTCGGACAATCCGGTTCTGAAGCCACAACAACAACGACTACCGCCACCAGTACTGAAGATACAATCATTCAAAACATTCATTCCGACAGGGCAAAACTGGCTCAGAAGCAACAGCTCATAGCAGACAGTAAAGCCTTGCTGCTGGCTAAAATTCAGCTTGAAAATGTGACCGGCAGAAAAGACAGTGACGATAAAAAAGCCGCTTTAGGACGGGTAACCGAATTCTGGACAACCTTAAAAGCAAAACTCAACGAATAACTTAAAACCTGCAATCATGAAAAAAGACAGTATTTATATCCTGAACAAAAACCTGGATTTAAAAGAAGACAACCTGATGGTTAAAAAGGGAAACCTGCTAAAGATCAGCAATCTTTTTGACGAAACGGATAAAGAACTACCGACTATCGTCAACATCAAATTAAAAAACCTGAACGGTCATTATCAGATGGAAGAAAATGAATTTCAGAATCTGCTTGCCGCAAAAACGCTGCTCGCTATCGAACCGGCAAAATATAAGGAAAACGACAAGGTCATTCATGCCGTTTACGGAAAAGGGACCATAACCTTTGTAAAGTACCATAAATACATCCGAAAATGGCTTTATACAGTAGCTTTTAGCTCGAATACGGTAGTTGTCAATGAAGCAGAAATAAGACTTGATACTTAATTAACAGATGCAAAGAAGTACTATTTAAAAAAGCTACAGTGTGATGCTGTAGCTTCTTTAATTATCAGGCTAAACGTTACTATCATTAAACCCGCATTTTAAATCATTATATTTGTCGTATAACACACCGCTCTATATTAGCTGCTATTGTATGGAACAACCAACACCCGAAAGAATAAAAGAAATATTTGATCCGTTTTATAAAGCCGATATCAATTTATGGACCGCATTTACAAAGTTCCTACACATACGCACTTTTGAAAAGAATGAAATCATAAAAGATTACGATAAAACCGAAAAATACATCAACACCTTAATTTCTGGTTCGGCGGCTCACTTTGTTTTGGCTAACGAAAAAGATGTTTGTATTAACCTGTATTATGAGAATCAAATCTTTAGCGACTATCTGTCGTTTTTAACGCAATCGGCAACGGTTATTAAAACCCAGGCTTTGGAAGACGCAGTCATTTGGTCAATTAGCCATCATGATCTGAACGAATTATATTCCAAATCCCAGACAGGCCTTTTTATCGGCAAGGCAATTTCCGATGCGATGTTTATCCGGAAACAATCCGAACAGATAAATCTACTGACCCTTTCCCCTACAGAACGGTATTTGAAATTAATAAAAGAGCGTCCTGAAATTTTCCAGAGAACATCTTTAAAGATACTCTGCTCCTATCTTGGCATTACAGCCGAAAGCCTGAGCAGGATCCGGAAAAAAATTATCTGACAATATCATTTCTTACCCATCGTCAATTTTTTAGCGAAACCATCTTTATACTTTTGGAGTATAATTCAAACCGATAAAAATGAAAACCAAAATCAACTATTTCGCTATCCTTACCTTTTACGCCATTGCAATACTACTGCGCTATCTCACAAACAAAACCGACTTGTTAAACGGTGTGTCCGGTGATTTTCTAAAAGTAATTTTACAGGGTATTGGTCCGGCTGTTGGCGCTGTTGTCGCATTTTCTGTTTTTAAGATAAAACCCACACTTACCCTAAAAGGGAATTATAAAAAAACACTTTTTCCTTTCCTGCTGTATTGGGGACTTCCAATTGCTTTAATCTTAGGTGTTGAATATTGTACAAAAGGAACAATTTCATTTACAGCCGTTACCGCAATTTTAATTTACGGCCTTTTGGAAGAAATCGGATGGCGTGGCTTTTTACAGCAGGAACTGAAAGCCTTACCGGCATTTCTGAATATCGTAATTGTTGCTGCATTGTGGTTTATCTGGCATTTAAACTTTGATTTTACAAGCGCAAACCTGCTGTTTTTCGGGATATTACTTCTTGGAACCTGGGGAATCGGAAAAGTAGCAGACAATACCCATTCCTTATTAGCGGTAGCCGCTATCCACTCGCTTAATAACTTTTTCCAGGAGATGAATACAACAAAAACAGTGATACTGGTAACATTATTGTCTGTTTGGGTAATTGCTCTGGTAATCAGAAAAAGGCAATTAAAGAAAAGTGTTACTGTATCATAAAAAACATATCCTTATGTTGGTTGGAAATATAGCTTTTTGTGTCAAAATCAGTTCAACCGCTTAAGACTATTCGTTAAAAAACAAACTTGCATCTTAACTTCCAACCCTCACCACCTTCCACTCTTCCAGTTTTGCTTCAAAATTTTTACCGGCATTGGCAGGACTGGTTGAGGGTAATGTATGCAATTGGTATGCTTTTGCTGTTTTGACATATTTTTTAAAATAGGCTGCCGCTTTCTGTCCGTTAAAGAAAATATGTTCTATTGCAGGATGAGCGGCTAAAAAACCGGTAAAATCGTTAGGAACCTCTTCTTCTATCGCACTGTCCAGACTGCCTTCCCTTTTACAGGCCTGCAAAACATCCCAAAGCGCTATTTTATGTTGCAGCAGCAATTCCTTTTTAGTGGTATAATCGGTAGAGAAAGGCTCCTCAAAAAGCGTAAAAAGTATTTTCCAGAAATGATTCCGGTTGTTTCCGTAATATTCCCCGGCCTGTAACGACTGTACGCCGGGCATGGTTCCTAAGATCAGGATTTTCGCATTAACATCGGATATGGATGGAAAAGAATAAAGTATCATGGATTCCTTTTTTTAACAGCTTTTGATAAATTAGAGTGCCTGTTTTGGCTGCAAATTAGCAGCAATCGTCCAAATAAAAAAACAGCAAACGATCCGTTCCCTGTTTTAGCGGTCAAAAAACAGCCTCAGCACCCCTTATTTCGCCCCTGTTGCTGCGTTTCCACTTGTTGTAAAACTTCTCTTATTCTGTGCTAATAGCAGGATTATCAACCATATTCTCAAAATAAAAATAATCCTATTAAAGTATTGTTACTAATAAGTGGATATAATTTGCTTTTTATGCATCAAAAATCTAATTTTGAACGACTCAAACAGTTTATTTATTAACTAAAAACATCCAAAATTATGCCATTACCACTACAAACAGTTCTTGATAGTATCGCAGAATGGAACAGAGTACGTAAAGATCGTGAATTAGTAACTTTCTATTTAAATCAAGGAAAATTTTTCCCTTTCGAATGTGTTAACAAAGGTGCTTCAAAATACCTGCATGCTTATCCGGGTATCATGAATGACAAACTTTTCTTCTTCTTAATCCCGTCGGAATTTGATACGGAACAAAAATCTGCTGTGCCGATTACAGAGTACATCAATGCTTTCCCTGTAGAAAACGGATTAGGAAACGGTCAGGAACTTCCGGAAAAAGAAGCTAAGCAGCGAATTGAAAACTGGGATGAAAACCTAAACAAATGGATCAAAACGCAGATTGATGCTCCTGAAGGAATTTTCCAGGCTTTTGCAATGCCAACCGATTATCTTGTTGATGCCACGAAAATACCTTACAATGCGAATTTTGCTTTGAGAACAAGCCCTGAAAAGGCATCCGGTTTCACTGCCGACCTTGTTATTGTTGACCAGGCAGATCAGAAAACCGTTTATTACGATACGGTAAGACCGGTTCCGCCGTTCGCACCGCTTGAAGGAGAATTCTATTTATTACAACTTGCTACAGTTACTGCTTAAACTATGACTTTTTATCAGGTATTGGATTATTTAACCTATTTGTCTCCGGCTTTATTACTGTCCGGAATCGGAATTGGATTATTCCGTTACAAATCGTTGGATACCTCACACAAATTAATAATGCTGTATTTTGCCACCGCGCTATGTACCGATCTGGTAAGCCGTATTTACGGGCAGCTTTTTGGTAACAACCTGATATTCATAATCGTATTCAGTTTACTGGAACTTATCGTTTTTTCGATACTATATCAGTTCTGCTTTTTTGAAAAGAAAAGCAGAACTCTTTTTGCCTTAATCGCTGTCGCAATCGGTTTTATCATTTGGGAGCTTTTCTCATTGCAAACCATTTCCCCGCAGCAGTTTCAGTCCTACTCCAAAGTAATGGACGCCTTTGTGATCATACTCCTGGCCATTACCTATTTTTTCCAGAAAGTCGGCAGGAATAAAGAAACGCCAAAAGATGTTTTACGGATGAATGCGGTGATTTTGATCTTTTTTTCACTCCATCTTTTATTTTTTCTGCCAATTAACTTCCTGATTAATGTAAGTTCCGAACTTAAGTTTTACTTTTGGTGTGCCAATTTGGTAATCACACTTTTATTTTACGCCTTTTTAAACTGGGAAATATGGAAAAATGGATTGAGCCGAAAACCATTATGCTCTGGATAATAATTGCTATTTCGGTAGTTTTTATACTGGTTTTTTCATTTATACGACTTGCATACCTCAATTTCAAACAGATGGCAGAAGCCCAGCTGGAAGAATCACGCCTCAAACTCGAACATCAGAAAAAATTGCTGGAAACCGGCATATTGGTTCAGGAACAGGAACGCACGCGGATTGCCGCAGATTTACACGATTCCCTGATCGGAAAACTAACTTCCCTGAAACTCAAGAACCAATTAGCATACAATTATGACGAAGTGGACCATCTTTTAGGAGAAAGTATAGCCGAAGCGCGAAGAATTTCCCACGATTTGAGTCCACCTATGCTGGAATTTATATCTTTGTACGAGCTTATTGATGGAATCATTAACCCGTGGAAGAAAAATATCCAGGTCGTTTTCTTTCATGATGTGCGAACAGATGCTGCTTTGCCGAACAACATCAAAATTCAGTTTACACGTATCCTTCAGGAGCTGATTACGAATATTTACAAACATGCCGGAGCCACAACCATTTCGATCCACCTGCGTCAAACCGACCAGTGGTTAGCGCTTCAGGTTAGTGACGACGGAAAAGGATTTGACCCTAAAACCGGTAAAAAAGGGCTTGGCCTGCAAAATATTGAACTGCGGATGGTATACCTGAACGGACACCACCACATTAAACCACATCAAAAAGGAACAACAGCCTTATTGCTGCTAAAACTATAAGACATAAAATGGATACGATTCGAATTGCCATAACAGATGACGACGGACTGATTGTAAAACTGCTGGAAAGCTACCTGAGCACTCAAAAAGGCTTTGAGGTTATTTTTACAGCAGAAAGCGGCGACGACCTGATAGCATTCCTCGAATCGGCTTCGGTACTGCCAGATGTCCTGCTACTGGATTTAAAGATGAAAGGTATGGACGGTGTGGAAGTAACCCGCCATCTTAAAACCAACTTTTCCAGTATAAAAGTCATTATCGTTTCGTCCCATTACCAGCGATCCTTTATGAATTTCATGCTGAAAACCGGTGCTTCCGCTTTTTTACCAAAAGGCGTTTCCCCTACACTGTTAACCGAAATTATCCCGGTTGTTCATGAAAAAGGCGTCTTTTTTATGGAAGACCAGATGGAAGCCATCCGGGAACAGATCGCAACCAAATCCACCCAAAAATCAATCTTTGACAACGGATCGGAACTATCAAAACGCGAAATTGAAGTCCTGCAGCTAATAAGCCAGCAAAAAACAGCCAAAGAAATTGGCGACACCCTTTTTATTACCGCAAGAACTGTTGAAGGGCACAAAAACAATCTCTTTGTAAAAACCGGGGCAAAAAACATCGCCGGATTGGTTATCTATGCCATCCAGAACAACTATATCACGGTAGAAGACCTGCCAATGATCTAATAGTTCCTTTTTTTACCATTGCCTTTCCGGATAATAGCTGTCCGGTTCCTGTGTATTGTTTGAAGTATCCGAAAACCACATCGGTATTTCAGCTGTAAAAAGACGCAAAGCACTGCTCATTCCACAGCATTTATTTGTTATTTTTAACATCTGTTAACCCCTAAACACACATCACCATGCAGACAATCACAGTTGAAAGTACGATCAATGCTCCTGTAGCACAGGTCTGGACACTTTGGACAAGCCCCGAACACATCAAAAACTGGAATACGGCTTCCGAAGGCTGGCATACAACCCATGCCGAAAACGATTTACGCGCCGGCGGCAGCTTTTCATCCCGGATGGAAGCAAAAGACGGCAGCTTCGGTTTTGACTTCAACGGCAGCTATGATGCTGTTAACCTGCACGAACACATCGCATACACCATTGCCGACGGCCGTAAAGTAACCATTACGTTTTCCGGTTCAGGAAATACAACCAAAATAACCGAAACGTTTGAAGCCGAAAACACCAATCCTCTGGACATGCAGCGAGGTGGATGGCAGGCAATACTCGATAACTTTAAAAAATACGCGGAAAGTAATTAAGAATTAGGAATTCAACAAAAAAGGGAACGCTAACGTTCCCTTTTTTATTATTTAACCGAAGTTCCGTCCGGTATTTCTTCTGTTGCCAGTTTCACCAGCTGCGTACTATCCGAAATCGCTCCGAATACCTCTACCCGATCTTCCAGGACACGTCCTTTCTGAACCGGTAAACGGCTGGTTTTATGGTCTGCTACAACAATCACAAAAGTACCTTCACTGGAAGTTACCACAGCAGTTTTAGGCACTACATACGTACTGTCTTTTGCCGTTAACGGCAGCTGTACTTCGGCAACCATCCCCGGAAGCAGCTTGTTGCCGGCATTGATCACATCCATTTCCACTCTTTCGGAGCGCAGCTTGCTGTCCAGAGCACCGGACATACGCGCAATCGTTGCCGAAAAGGTTTGTCCCGGCAGCGATTTAACCGAAAACTGCAACGCACTACCGTTCTTTAAATACCCGGAATACTGCTCCGGAACATATACAGAAAGACGCAGTTTGTTTTGCTGCTGAATCGTCATCAACGGCGCTTCCGAACCTTTCCCTGCCGGACCAACGTAAGCTCCGTGGTTTACGTTACGTGTTGCCACTACTCCGTCAAACGGCGCTCTGATCTGCAAATACCCCAATAAGGTCTGTATTTCCGTATAAGCCGCTTTTGCGGCCTGATATTGGGCAAAATCGGAATTCTTTCGCGCTTCGGCCACTTCCAGGTCGTTACGGGAAACCGTTCCTTCCACCTTGCTGGTTTCAAACAAACGGTTATAAGTACTTCTGCTGGCCGTATAAACCGCTTCCTGCGAACGCAAACGCGATTGGGCGGCCGCAAGCTGCGAACTCAGTTCGGGTGCTTCCAGCAGCATTAAAAGCTGCCCTTTTTTAACCTGCGAACCAATGTCGGCTTTTAACTCTTTTACATAACAGCTCACTTTCGCATAAATATCCACCTGCTGAAATCCTGTAATTTCTGCCGGCATACGAAGTTCTGTAGTTAATATTTCTTTTTTAGGGACAAAGGTCTCTATAACCGGTAGTTTTTCTGCTACCGCGTCATTTTGCTTTGCCGAAGTCTGACAACCTGCTACCAGTGCTGTCGTTCCTAAAAATACGATTGCTTTTGCTAAATTATTTCTCATCTGTTTGTGCTAATGCCGCTATATAATGTTTACTTTCTTTGTCTTCCGGATCTAACGATACCGACTGTGTTCCTGTTTTACCCATAACCCAGGCAAAAATAACCGGTAAAATAACCAATACCGTAAAAGTAGAGAATAATAATCCTCCGATTACCGCTCTTCCCAACGGCGAAACCTGCTCACCGCTTTCTCCGTGTCCGATTGCCATTGGCAGCATCCCGGCAATCATTGCGATACTCGTCATAATGATAGGTCGTAATCGCAAAGAAGCTGCTTCTCTTGCCGATGCCAGGGCATTATTATTGTGCTTTCGCAATTGTTCTGCATTGGTGACCAGCAATACGGCATTGGCAATGGATACTCCCACCGACATGATGATTCCCATATAGGACTGCAGGTTAAGCGTGGACCCGGTTGCCAAAAGCAACAGCAAGGAACCCAATACCACCGCCGGAACCGCAGTTAAAATCACTAAGGAAATACGGAACGACTGGAAGTTGGCTGACAGCATCAGGAAGATCACGATTACCGCTACCAGTAATCCGGATTCCAGACTGCCCATTGTTTCTTTAAGTACTTTACCCAATCCGATCTGCTCAATAAACATACCTCTTGGCAATTCGCCCAGCGAACCAATTACCTGCTGTACGTCTTTTGAAGCAGTACCCAGATCGGTATGATCAATATTTGCCGTAACCGAAATATACGGCATCGCTCCTAAGTTGTCATTCTCACCATAAGTAAAAGATGGTGTAATGGTCGCCACATCGCTCAATACCGGACGTGCCGTATTTTTAAGCAACGGAATTTCCCCTATTTCCTTAACATCCGTCATTTTATCCAAAGGCACCTGAACCTGTACATTATAGGACAAACCTGCCTTTTCGTCTATCCAGGTATTCTTTTCGGTATATCGGGAAGACGATGTTGACGCAATCAAGGAACGGGATATTTCACTCATATCCACACCCAATTGTGCTGCTCTTACCCTGTCAATATTAATATCCAGTGCCGGATATTTAATAGGCTGTGCCAATTGTATATCCCTGAAATACGATTTCTCTCCCAGCTGCGCCATGATCTTGTTCGCATACTCCTCGTTTTTCTTTTTGTTTTTTCCGGCAATACGAATCTCAACCGGCGTTGGCGATCCCTGACTCAATACTTTATCCGTTAATTCGATAGGCTCAAAAGACACTTTTACATCCGGCAACAGCTTTTTAAGATGCTGGCGGTATTCGTCTTTAAAATCATCCATATCCCGGTGGTAGTCTTTTAAGGCTACCTGGAACACCGCTTCGTGCGGCCCTGCCATAAACAGGTATATGGGCGATACGGAAAACAGCGAAGGGTGCTGCCCTACATAAACCGAGGAAATCGATACATGCTCTTTTCCGACAATCTTTTCCAGTTCGGCTAAAGCTATTTTAGCCTTTTCCTCCGTGCGCTCCAAACGGGTTCCGTCCGGTGCTTTTAAACGCATCTGGAACTGACTGGAATTTACTTTCGGAAATACATCCTGCCCGATAATGTTTAGCAGCAATATCGCTAAAGCGGTTACCCCAACAAGGTAAGCAATCGTAATTGGCTTTTTAAAATGGAACAGGCGGTTGATTAGCCTCATAAATCGGTTACGGAACTTCTCAAACGGACTGATTTTTCCATCATTATTAAAATCTTTACGGCTAACCAGTATTTTCTTCTGATCCATCGTGTCTTTTTCCGATTCCGGAGTCAGTCCCGAAGCCATAAATACAGCTTCATCATCGGATATTGTTTCCTGATGCGGCACTTTTGCATGATCTTTCATTAACCAGTTTGCCATAATCGGCACAAAGGTCTGCGACAGCAAAAACGAAACAATCATTGAAAAACCAATGGATAAGGCCAATGGCAGGAATAACGATCCCGGTATTCCGGTCATGGTAAACGCCGGTGCAAATACGGCAAGGATACACAGCAAAATCAATAATTTCGGCAAGGCTATTTCCTTACAGGCATCCCAGATGGCGAGCGCCTTGGGTTTCCCCATATCGAGATGCTGGTGGATATTTTCAATCGTTACCGTACTTTCATCAACCAGGATACCAATAGCCAGCGCTAATCCGCTCAACGACATCAGGTTGATCGTCTGTCCGAATAATTTCAGGAACAATACCCCGGAAATAATCGAAATCGGAATGGTCAGGATCACAATCAAAGCCGCTCTTCTGTCACCTAAGAACAAAAGCACCATCAATCCGGTTAATATCGCTCCGATAAGCCCTTCGGTAATCAAGCTTTTTACAGAATTGATCACATAAACCGACTGGTCAAATTCGTAGGATAGTTTCACATCTTCCGGAAGCGTACTCTGAATACGCGGCAATTCGGCTTTCAGCTTTTGCACCACATCCCAGGTAGAGGCATCACCGGCTTTGGCAATACTCACATATACCGAACGTTTTCCGTTTACCAAAGCATAACCGGCAGTAATATCTGCACCGTCTTTAACCGTGGCAACATCTCCTAAATATAAATTCTGAACACCGCCTTTAAACAACGGGATCTTTTCAAAATCCCTGATCTCCTTGATTGTATTATTCGTTGGCGTAATATAATTTTTATCGCCTACCCTCACGTTTCCTGACGGTGCCGTCTGGTTATTTAAACGGATGGCTTCCACGATCTGGTCCGGAGTTAAATTGTGCGAACGCAGTAAATCGGGATCCACATTCACCTCTACGGTTCTCGGGCTTCCTCCAAATGGCGGCGGTGACAATAGTCCCGGAATAGACGTAAAAGAAGCCCTTACATACACATTCGCCAAATCCTGCAATTCATTGTTGGAACGCGTCGCACTGCTCAATACCAGCTGTCCTACCGGAAGTGAAGACGCGTCAAAACGAATAATAAACGGCGGCTGCGATCCGGGTGGAAAAGCCGCCTGGATTCTATTGGACAAAGCACTCAGCTCTGCCGCTGCCTGTGCCATATTCGTATCTTCATAATACGAAATTTTCATTAAGGTAAGTCCCTGTATGTTCTTTGTTTCTATAGACTTAACGCCGTTGGCAAACAGCATTATATTCACGTAGTTTTTGGCAAAATAGGACTCCATCTGGTTGGGTGTATAGCCTCCAAAAGGGTGTGCCAGGTAAATTACCGGCAGGTTCATTTTGGGTAAAATATCCACTTTAATGCTTTTTACGGCACCAATACCAAAGATGATAAGCCCCAATACCAAAACGATAATCGAAATCGGTTTACGAAGTGCAAATCGTATTAAATTCATTTCTTATTGGGTTATAATTCGTTAATAAAAAGATCCAGATCACCTGTAGCGGCTGCTTTCAGTAACAAGGACTGCCAAACGTTCACGTGAACAATATCACGGTCGGTTTCTGCGCGGTTTAAAGTATACAGTGTCTGGGTTACATCAACCAGATTGGTCAGCCCGTTTTTATACAGCGTCATTTTCTGCAAATAAGCCTGAGCGGCTGCTTTTACCTGTCTTGGCGCTTCTTTGTCGCTTTCCATAGCCAGCTGCATTTTTACATTTGCCGCATCCGACTGTGCTTTAAATTGCTGTTCCATAACGATGTATTCCTCCTGTAACGCTTCGGAAACAAATTTCTGGGCGCTTACTTTTTTGGCTGCACGGGCAATACTGGTCAGATTCCAGCTTACGCCCACTCCAAACAGGTAGTTTTGACGGGTAGGGTCAACACCATCCCAATAGTTATGGGTAAACGAATGCTGATCGACAGCATAATCGGAATTGAATCCAGAAGCCCTCGTCTGGTACACCCCAAACAAACTGAACGTCGGGTAATATTCCTTTCTGAAAAGCTTCAGCTGCTGCTGTCCGTAATCCATCCGGCTCTTGTAATATTGCAGTATCGGATTAGCATTATCGATTGAAGTATCACTTCCGATTATTTTATTGGGTGATTTGATTACCAGTGTAGTATCGATTTTAATATCAACAATATCTATACCCATCAGCGTAGTCAGTTTGTTGTTCTGATCTTTAATCTGATCTTTGATCTGATTTAAAGCAATCCGCGCCCGGGAAACCTCAGCCGAAGCCAGAGTAGAATCCACTCCGGGAAGCAATCCGTTCTTCACGCGCGCGGCGGCGAGTCTTTGAAAAACGATCGCCCGGTCCAGATTTTTCTGTTGGGATATTTCAAGACGCTGCCCTGCTAATAAGTTCAGGTAAGCGCCTGCGATTTTGATTTTATGCTGGAATTTCTCCTGCTCCAGGTCTTTTTCAAAACGGTCGGCATCCGCTTTAGACACCGCGATCCGCTGCCTGATACGCCCGAAACTGTAAAAGTCCCAGTTCATATTCACCAGGTACAAAGCCCCGAAGGCAGCATTCCAGTTTTGTTCCGGCAAGGGTAATCCGGAAGAAGCCACTCCCAATCCTCCGAAACCGTATAAGGGACCGTTTTGTCCGTTTACCGTTCCGTAATCCTGTTGAGCCGCCAGAGTCAGATTGGGCCAATAGTCCCGCTGGCTCTGTTTCACGGTCTCTTGCGAAGCCTGCGCATACTTTTGCTTGGCTTTGATGGTGCCATAATTTTCAACTCCTTTATCGATAGCTTCTTTCAGCGTGAGGGATTGGGAAAATCCGCCGGAAAAGCACAATAACAGGAATAATAAAGGCATTTTTCGTGATATCATTAGTGTAGTAAGATTTTTGATCATGCGAAACTACAACACATCCCGAAGATGAAGTCTTAAAAAATGACTAATTCCGCACAAAAAATGACCAATTGCATTGGTCATTTAATCTCCCTATTTATTCATATTTTTATCCTTATTTTGCCAGCTATATATCCGGAATGAGCATGAAGAAGATTTTAGAGAACAAATGGTTGCAGGAATTTGCCATATTGGTATTTTCATTTATTCTTTTCACCCTAAACGATTGGATCCTTATCCTGAGCTGGAGAGGCTTTTGGACCGGCATACTGTACTTTATGATTTTGTACAGCCATGCCCAGGTAAACCGTTTTTTCCTGCTACCCATCCTGCTTAAAAAACACCAGCCACTCACCTATATTTTTTCGACAATCGTCTTAATATTAATATTTTCCGTTATTTTACATGAAGCATCAAATGAGATACTTTATAAAAACTGTTTCCTCTATAAAACGTCTTTACAAAAAACCTATCACTTCCAGTTAGGCACCCTTGCCGGAACGCTGATCTGTATTTTGGGCGGCTTCCAGCTTATCGAACATTACCGGGAACAAAAGAGAAAAACCAACAAAGAATTACTCTACAACCAGATACAGTTAAACGCGTTGAAAGGACAGTTAAACCCGCATTTTCTGTTCAACACCTTCAATACGCTTTACGGCATCAGTCTGCAATATCCGGAACGCACATCCGACATGATCATGCGTGTTTCCCAGTTAATGCGTTACCAGGTGGAAAACACCCAGAAAGAATATGTATCGCTGGAGGATGAGGTTGACTTTATCACCAGCTATATCGAACTGGAAAAAGAACGTGTAGGCTATCGCTGTGAGATCGAATTCGACTATAAAACCGATGCCGATACCAACTATATGATTGCACCCATGCTGCTGATTCCGTTTATTGAAAACACCTTCAAACACGGCACCTGTGCGATTGAAAACTGTTTTGTAAAAATAAAATTATCGGTAACCGAAGGAAAACTCCGTCTGGAAACCTTAAATTCGATACCGGATAAAAAACGAAAAATAATTTCCACCAAAATAGGTCTGAGCAATACCACCGAACGTTTGCGGATCCTCTACCCTAAAAAACATCATTTACAGATCAAACAGGAAGAAAAACAATATCGTGTAATTTTGGAAATGGATTTGATATGACAGCCCCTAAAAAATGTATTATCGTTGACGATGAACCGGCAGCACATTATGTACTGACGAACTACATCAATCAGAATCCGCAGCTGGAATTGGTTGCCCAATGCTATAACGGCGTGGAAGCCCTGCAATACCTGCGCCTGCATCCGGTTGATCTGATGTTCCTCGATATCGACATGCCCGAGATCAGCGGACTGGAATTGCTGCAAACCCTGCAACAGCCGCCCAAAACGATCCTCACCACAGCCTATTCGGAATTTGCACTGGAAAGCTATGACTACGGTGTGATTGATTATCTTTTAAAACCGATTTATTTCCCGCGCTTTTTAAAATCCATAGAGCGCTACCTTTCTTTACAAATGCCCGAAAAAGAAACGGTTACCCCTACTTCACTATCGGTTAAAGTGAACGGAAAAAACATAGACATCCGCCTGGAAGATATCCTATACGTCCAGAGTTACGGAAACTATGTAAAGATATTCACCAAACAGCGGACATTTGTAACTGCAATCACAACCAACCAGCTGGTACAGGAGCTCCCATCGGACAACTTTATGAGAGTTCACAAATCCTATATCATTGCCATCAACAAAATCGACCTGCACGAAAAAGAACACATCGTTATTCAGGACGAGAAAATCCCTTTGGGCATCACTTTCCGACGCGAACTCAACGAACGCCTTAGAGAACTTTAGAGGGGAGATTTACGATATACGATTTTGATATACGAGGTATGAAATATGATATTTGAAGGTTGATTTTTGATCTATGAAGGTTGATATTCGATATATGATATTGTCAAATACTACAACATCCTCAATAAATAGAAAGCACATTTTGCCTCTTGCACATTGCTCCTTGCCTTTTACCAATTGCCTCTTCCCCTTTATCCCTTGCCTCTTTCTTCTTGCTTTTGCCAATTGCTCTTTGCTTCTTCCTCCTTGCCAATTGCCCCTTGCCTTTTGCCCCTTGCCTTTTGCTCCTTGCCTTTTGCTCCTTGCCCCTTCACCTCTCACCTCATCCCTCCAAAAAAACAGGTGTTTGTACGTATAGCCCTGACCGTCCTTTTCAATACTTTTGAAGTCAGCGATTTCCCACTATAATCCTCTATATCTTATTTTGAAGACAGATTCTCTGTTATTAAGACTGCATCGTTATGTTCTTAAAGGATCGCCGTTGCTTTCTAAAATAACAACTATAAAGGCATTAACCAACAAACAAAACAACATGAAAACACTAAACTACGAAGAAAGATTTGACGAAGTTTGGAAACATTGCCAACGAGGTCTGGTGTATCCGTCTCCGTTTGCAATTTTCGCAACTTTCTGGCTTAATAAGCCGGTGAGCAAATTACAGTTGTCCATTTTAATGGCTTCTGTCCGTGCAACAATCAACACGCATGAAGCGTTAAAGGATAAGAACACTACAGTTGTATTAGGGGTTTCGTTTAAAAACTGGGCGGAAATCTGCGAACATGAAGGGATGACATTACCTAAGGGAATGAAATTCAACTATCCGGAAAGTGGCAATCCCTATAATTCGAGCGTTTTTAAAACATCCAACGATGTTTTCGACGATTCTCACGGCGATATCTGGTTTCACATTAAAAGTGACAAGGAAGAGGCTTGCGACATTGTATTACAAATGCTGATAGAAGCTTTGGAGAAAGACACTTCCGATTACTATGCACAGGCTGCTGCTTCAAAATCCAACGAAGAAGACGGACATCGCGGGAAAGTGTTAGGCTGTCGTTTTTCGGAAAACCTCAACAACCCTTCCGATCCTATTACCATTGCAAAACATACATTAATAGGCTGTGACGACATGGAACACTTTGGAGGTTCCTTTGTTCTGGCACAACGCTTTCTGATCAACTGGAATCAGATCAACATGATGACGGAAGACCAGATCGAAGACTTGATCGGCCGTAAAACAGACGATACGATCATTCCGGACCGCGATTCCCGTTCCCATATTAAATCGGCGCGAATCCAGGACGAAAACGGAAATACAACCCCGGTACTGCGGTTAGGACTGCCTTTTGGCAGAGCCAAACAAACCGGAAGCGGATTCCGTACGCCGAAATCGGTTACCGTTTCGGATGAAGAAGGAATCTACTTTGCCGGTTTCTCCAGAGAAGTAGGCATACTGGAAAACATCATGTTCAATCAGATTGGTCCGGACAGCGGTTTTATGAACGACCGTTTGTTCAATCACTTAAAATCCGATTTGGGCGGTTTCTTCTATATCCCGAGTGTGGATGACCTGGATCTGGACATGATGAAAGATTACAAAAACAACTTTTCCTATATGGAAAAAGGCGACTGGACCCGTTTTCCGGGTGTAGACTGGACCCGTCTGGACCGCCATTATCGCAATGCGTCCAAAAACGGGCTGATGTATTACAGCCATCAGAATTACCTGTTTACAATGTCGACCGAAATCAACCGCGACAACAAATATTTCAATGTTCCTTCCAACCGTATTTTAAGCCTGTTAGAGAACATTTTCTCCCTTTGGCAGGATAACTGGTACTTTAACCGCAAACAGGAAGAAATCAAAGAAGACATCCGCCATTATATCGACCAGTATAACGGAACCGACAAACCTGCCGACATTATGAGCGAATCCATCATGATTCGGAAAGGCTGGGCGATTCGTTTGAGCCTGCAATTATTCAGCTCTGCCAACTATGGCTTTAGAGGACGTAGAATCCGTTTGAGCGACGGTACCCTGATTCCGTATTCCTCTTTCCGTGAAAAAGAAGGCGAAATCGTTTACGGTTCCGATACTTACCGTATTTCTCCCGAAGAGATCATTGTGGGCGCCATGCCGAATTTATCTTTGGGTGAAGGCCGCTATGTGATGAAGTATCTTTCGGATGCAGAACGTCTGGACGGTTTCCTGAGCAACCTGAGTGAAGCTTCCGGTGTGGGACACGTGATTCCACATTATGAAAAAGCCTTACAGAAAGGTTTACTGACCATGCAGGAAGAAATCCTTGCCTATGAAAAACAAACCGACAATACCGAGAAAAAAGAACTGTACCATTCTGCTTACCTGTCTTTAAAAGGTATTTCCGAATACTGCTTAAACTATGCCGATCTGGCTCGTAAAACAGCAGCAAAAATGACAGCTGGCCAGGAATGGGAAAGACAAAACCTGGAATCTATTGCCTATCGTATGACAAAACTGGCAACAGAAAAACCGGATACTCTGGTAGAAGCCGTTCAGTTTATCTTCACCCTGCACAGCTGTCTGCACTTAAACGGTGAACCTACAGCGATCGGAAGAATGGATCAGCTGTTACAGCCTTTCTATGAAAAAGACGATGTTTCGGAAACAGAAGCACAGGAAATAATCGATGCATTCTATATCAAACTGGACGAAAAAGTACAGCAGAACCGTATCTTTATGGAAGATCATCAGCCGTTTGGTAACCTTGCCATGGGCGGAAGTTCCGGTCCTTATCCGCAAGGTGCTTCTTTAGGACAATGGATCCAGCAGATCACCGTGGGTGGAACTGTTGCCGACGGAACTCCTTTTGACGATTCCAAACCGGCTTATAATTACATGACCAAACTGTTTATCCGTTCTTCCGGACGTTTGCCGCTCAATGCGCCATGTCTGTCCCTGAGAACGCGTAAAGATATTCCGCGTGAAATCCTGGAAGAAGCGGCGCATGCCCTGCTTTCCGGAGGTGCGCATCCGATATTGTTAAACGACGAAAAAATTATTGACGGTTTATACCGCAGCGGTGACAACGTAGGCGGATCCTTAGGTGATGAAAACAAAAACTGGGATTCCAGAGTGAGCTTGCAATCGGCACAAAATTATGCCTGCGACGGTTGCTACGAACCGCAGTTCCCGGGTGAAAACTGGTTCTCTCTGGGCGGATTCTCTACCTTACAACCGTTAGAATGTGCCTTAAACCAGGGCAGAACCTACTCTTCTGCCGGTCAGTCCTATTTATTCGGACAGGTGGTTTCTTTAACCTCAAAACCGGCCGATCAGATCAAAAGCTTTGACGAACTGGTAAAAATTTATTTTGAACATTTCAACCTTTTAAACCGAAAAGCCTTTAACGGTCAGTTAATGGGTTATGGTGCCAACACCAAATTCTGCCCTTCCCCGATACTGAATGTATTGATGGATGACTGTCTGGCTAAAGGACAGGATTTTTACAGCGGCGGAACCAAATACAATATTTACGGACCGTGCTATATTTCCCTGAGCAGTACCATCAACTCGCTTTATGCCATTAAATCGATGGTATTTGACGATAAAAATGCGGTAACAACCTTACCGGAATTACTGGAATGCCTGTGCTGTGACTGGGGTTATAAAATGACCGAACCGTTTATCAGTAACCTGGCAGGTGAATCCCGTATTGCCAGCCGTTCGGACCGTTTCAAACGTTTGCGTGAAATAGCCTTATCCTTACCGCGTTACGGAAGAGGCCACGAAGAGATCGATGCTTTCGGAAACACTATCCTGGAAGGCATTGCCCGAATCTCGGTAGAAACCTTCACCCAGCCTTGGACGCAGTTACGCGATACGCTTAAAAATATGGCTTCCCGCTTTGGTTCGGAAGAGTTTCCATTCGGAATCCAGATACAGCCGGGTGTGGGAACCTTTGAAAACCATGTGGAAATGGGTGCCTGGAATGGTGCCAGTGCCGATGGCCGTCGTTTGGGAACTACCGTTGCTTCCGATTTGAGTGCAGCACCAAGTCCTGCCGATTTACCAATCGAACACCAGTTTGCCGGATTTGAAGAAGCCCTGGCCGGATTTGACGGAAAAGGAGCCGAAATGATGACAGACGGTGCGCCGACAGATTTCAACATTGACGAAGACTTCCCTGTAGAAAAACTGGTGCAGGTAATGCAGCAGTTTGCTCAGGGGCAATCCTCAAATATACTAACGGTTACGGTAGCCAATCCGGATACGTTTAGTGAAGCAGTAGATTCACCGGAACAATACGATTTACTTCGTGTGCGTACCGGAGGCTGGACAAACTTCTTTACTTCGGTATTCCCGATTATCCAGGATCAGCACCGCCGCCGCCCGGTTTCAACTCCGGTGGAAGTCAAAAAAGACAAAAATGCCGCAAAAGGCTGTCCGTTCCATCAAAAAATGGTTCAGGAATAATCGTTTTAAAAAAAGTGGTGAAAGGCGCCCCGGGAAACCGGGGTGTTTTTTATTTATATCGCACCCCAGCTTATCTAAAATAACCACTAAAATATTACTTTTGTAAAATGTAAGAGCAATCCTTACTTCGTTCCTATCCTCTTTACTTATGCAAAAAATTTCATCCCTTTTTTTCTTATCCTTCTTATTATTAACCTCCTCCCTATTTGCCCAATGCTGGCAATCTGTTTCGGCAGGCGGGAATCATACTTTAGCTATTCGGCAGGACGGAAGTCTTTGGGCATCGGGATTTAATGCAAACGGACAGATCGGTGTCGGCAATTATCAGGTATACTACAGTCTGTTCACCCTCGTAAACAGTCAGAACCAATGGAAAGCTGTAGCGGCCGGCGAACAATTCTCCCTTGCGATCCGCCAAGACCATACCTTATGGTCCTGGGGTAATAATTATTTTGGGCAATTGGGAACCAATACTTCCGAAGATAATGTCCCAACACCGCACCAGATAGGCACTCATAACGACTGGGAAAAAATAGCAGCTGGAAACAGCCATGCCATTGCCTTAAAAAAAGACGGTACCCTATGGTCGTGGGGCAGCAATTTTTACGGGCAATTAGGAGACGGAACGACCACTTCCCGCACTGCTCCCGTACAAATTGGCACTGATAATAACTGGAAAGAGATAGCTGCCGGGCACTGGTATAATTTAGGCATTAAAAAAGACGGTACTTTATGGGCATGGGGCGCTAATACCAAAGGTGGATTAGGCGACGGAACAGTGATTCACAAATATATTCCGACACAAATAGGCAATGCCAATAACTGGAAGACTATTGCAGCCGGCAATGCACACTCCTTAGCAATAAAACAGGATGGTACTTTATGGACATGGGGATATAATATTTCCGGTCAGTTAGGAAACGGAACAACAAACGACACCAATATTCCGGCTCAGATAGGCTCGGCAAATAACTGGCAGGGCATCGAATGCGGCGGCACACAAACAATCGCCTTCCGAAGCGACGGTACATTATGGACCTGGGGCAATAATTATTACGGGGAATTAGGAAACGGCAATAATCAAAATTCCTCAATACCCGTAACGGTTGGCATTCAAAATAATTGGTCGGCAATCAGTGCCGGATGGCATTACAGTTTTGCTTTAAAAAATGATGGTACCTTATTCGGTTTTGGCATTAATGCCGAAGGGGAATTGGGTAACGGAACCGCAACAAACACCAATATCCCCGTGATAATCCCGTGTACGTCACTCAGTATAAAGGATCATCAGCCAATGAACGTTTTAGTGTATCCCAATCCAACATCGGACATCATAAATATTCCTGACAATAATCAGCCTGTAAACAAAATCAACATCTATGACCTGTCCGGAAAATTAATCCGTAACTATTCCGGAAACACAGCTGTATTATCTTTAAATCCTTTAGCAAAAGGAATGTATACGATAGAGATCCTGTACGACAATTCCACAGTAAGGCAAAAAATCATGAAATTGTAATGACCAATTTGTTGTCTTTATCCCTTTCACTTTTTAACAATATTGAAAAGCAGAAACCTATACAAACAAACAATAATCCGGAGCATCCTGATCCTTATTAAAACCGGACTTCGTTCCTACCGGTCAGGCAAAGCGGAATTCATCTGTTTTAGCTATTTTTGTAAGACAATTATTTTCTTATGAACCAATACGACCTCCTACGCCAACATATCGCTGCCATTTGCCCGCTATCGGATAGTGAATGGGAATATGTTTCCCAGTATTTTACACACCGGAAACTGCGCAAACACCAGTTTTTGGTTCAAAAAGGCGAAATGGTTCCCTGCGAATTCTGGATTATCAAAGGCCTGGTTAAAACCTATGCCATCGATACCGACGGCAAAGAACACATCCTGCAGTTTGCTATGGAAGAATACTGGACCAGCGATTTCCACGCCTTCCAGAACCAGGTTCCGGCAGGAATGTTTATGGATTGTATTGAAGATTCCGAATTCTTTTGCTTAAAACTGGAAGATCGTGAGAAAATATGCTGCGAAATTCCGGCTATGGCAAACTTCTTCCGGATCAAAGCCAATTACGGGTATATCGCCCTGCAGCAACGCATCATGTCGCTGCTCACCGAAACAGCCGAAGAACGCTATAACAACCTGATCAAGAAACTGCCGCGATTAATCCAGCGCGTTCCTAAAAAACTACTGGCGTCTTACCTGGGCGTAACCCGGGAAACACTCAGCCGGTTAAAGAGCTGAAAAGTGTGATATACATCACCAAAAAACGGTGATCTAACTCCTCGCACAGTTCCCTGCCTGTTCGGACATTTGTACTGTTATTTTTAGCAATATAAATATGACCGTAGGAAATTGTTTTACCCGTTGTTTTTACAAGTTATTGTGTACTAATTATTATTAGGATCAAGTGCTGCCTGTACCCGTTACGCGGCAGGAATACCACTTTATTTCTTTACTAATTAATACGATAATAACATTATATGAAAACAATACATAACAACAGTACTGCCGCTGTTGCAGCAGTACCGGCAAAATCAACAAAACTTCCCGCTGCCTTGTGGGCACTGACCATTAGTGCTTTTGGTATCGGAACCACCGAATTCGTAATTGTAGGCTTATTGCCCACAGTTGCCAAAGATTTAGGAACATCTATTGCTTCAGCCGGACTACTGGTTAGCTTATATGCTTTAGGAGTAGCCATTGGCGCACCCATTTTAACCGCCTTAACCGGTCATATCAACCGTAAAAAACTGCTTTTAGGGATTATGATACTGTTTATCATTGGGAACGGTCTGGCATCGGTAGCACCATCATTTATCACCTTAGTACTCGCCCGGATATTAACCGGATTTGCACACGGAGTCTTTTTCTCGATCGGGGCAACCATCGCCGCCGGATTGGTTCCGGAAGATAAAAGAGCCAGTGCCATCGCCATTATGTTTGCCGGATTAACCGTTGCCATCGTAACCGGAGTACCGTTAGGAACTTATATCGGACAGCATTTCGGATGGAGAGCGACTTTTATTGGTGTGGCATTATTGGGAATCATCGGGTTTATAGCCAGCAGCCTGCTGGTACCAAACACCATTCAGAAAAGCAAAGCCTTAAAACTGAGCGATCAGCTTAAAGTATTGAAAAATCCGTCCATCCTTTTAGTATTGGCAATAACAGCCTTAGGATATGGCGGGACTTTTGTAACCTTTACCTATATGGCGCCTTTACTGGAAAACATTACCGGATTTTCTGCCGATGTAACCGGTTTATTGTTACTGATCTACGGAATTGCGATTGCTTTAGGAAATGTCATTGGCGGTAAAGTATCAAATCATAAGCCTGCCAAAGCCTTAATGATCATGTTTATACTACAGGCCATTGTTTTACTGGTATTATCCTTTACCGTTTACAACAAAACAGCTGCGGTAATGACCCTGTTTGCTATGGGAATCCTTGCCTTTTCAAATGTACCCGGATTACAGCTATATGTAGTTCAGATGGCCGAAAAATATTTACCCGGAACGGAAGATGTCGCTTCGGCACTGAACATTGCCGCTTTTAATGTCGGAATCGCCATCGGTGCCTTTATTGGCGGAACCATTGTGGAATCTTCATTAGGTATCCAGGCTACTCCATGGGTAGGCGCTATTCTGGTTGCCATTGGTTTTGTGGTAAGCTTTATCAGTTTTAAAAGAGAAAAAAAGAATTGATTATGGAAACGATATGTGAAACAATCTGTAAAATACACGTTCCCGGAAAAATGACCATCGGACTCGAATTTCCTTTGGATAACGATTGGTCACTTGCCGGAGAAAAGAAACGCAATGCAGCAGGACGTCCTTTCGGTATACCGGACATCAGCCAGCATACCGAATACATCAAACTGGCTGACCAACTGGGATTTGCAGCCCTATGGATGCGTGAAGTCCCTGTTTATGATCCGGATTTTGGTGACGGTGCCCAGTTATTTGACACTATGGCCTACCTGGGCTATATCGCCGGAATTACAAAATCGATCGTATTGGGAACCGCTGCGGTAGTTTTACCGCTGCACGATCCGCTGCAACTCGCAAAAGCTGTTGCTACGATAGAAAACCTGTCCGGAAGCCGGTTGCTTTTGGGAGTGGGTTTAGGCGACCGACCTGTTGAATTTCCGTTATTCGGTTATGACTTTGAAAACAGGGCGGAACGCTTTATCGAAAACCACCAGATCATGCTGGAAGCCTGGAAAGAGCATAGCGAACTGAACCGGTTCTATAAAAACCTGGACAACCGGATCCAAATTTATCCGAAACCGGAAAACCCGATTCCGTGGATTATTGCCGGAAGGGCACAGCAAAATATGGACTGGATTGCCCGAAACATGCAGGGCTGGTTCAACTACCCGCGTCCGGTGGAAGAAACCGCACAAATGGTAATCGACTGGCGCAACGTTCTATACGATAACGACCAGGCATCCAAACCGTATATCACGGCTTTTCACCTGAATCTTTCAGCCGATGATGATGCCCCGTTCAAACCGCATCGTTTTGGCGGATCGGTCGGTATAAACGGTTTGTTGCCGCTGCTCAAACAATATGAAGAAGCAGGTGTCAACCACATGGCATTGCACTTGCGCAAATCGGAAACTCCGGTTCAGGAAGCACTGGAAAAAATAGCTCAAAAAGTAATCCCCCATTTTAATTATAAAGAATATCAACATGTTGTTTAAAAATCATACCCTCGGAAACATTGTATTGAAAAACCGGATTGTGATGCCGCCAATGACCCGCTCCAGAGCCGGAAAAGGCGATGTCGCCACTCCGCTTATGGCAGAATACTATAAGCAAAGAACCTCAGCCGGATTGATCATTTCCGAAGGAACCCAGATTAGCCGCCAGGGACAGGGTTATGCCTGGACACCCGGAATTTATACCCCGGAACAAATCAAAGGATGGCAGCAGGTTACCGATGCTGTTCACCAGCATAACGGGATCATTTTTGCCCAGCTATGGCATGTGGGCCGTGTGTCGCACATTGCGCTGCAGGAAAACAACCAGCCTCCGGTTTCGTCCAGCGAACTGGTTGCCGAAGGGGTTAAAGTTTTTGTGGATGCCGAAGGAAAAGGTCCTGAGAACGGTGTGGGCGAAATGGTTCAGCACTCCAGACCGAGAGCCTTAACGGTTCCGGAAATCAAGGACATCGTTTCCGAATATGCACAGGCGGCTAAAAATGCATTGGAAGCCGGATTTGACGGTATTGAAATACACGGTGCCAAGGGTTATCTGATTAACCAGTTTATCGATTCGCAGGCTAATAACCGTACGGATGAATACGGCGGTTCGTTAGCAAACAGGCTGCGTTTCCTGAAAGAAGTGGTTACCGCTGTTACCGCGGCTATAGGCAGTGAAAAAACCGGCGTTCGTTTAGCACCGCTAACCACACTGCAAGGTGCCGTTGACGATAACCCGGAGGAAACCTATACGGAAGCGGTAAAAGTACTGGAAGCCTTAAAGGTCGCTTATATTCATATTGCCGAAGCCGACTGGGAAGATGCTCCGCTAATGCCGGTTGCTTTTAAAAAGGCTATCCGCAGTCATTTTTCCGGAACACTCATCTATTCCGGAAAATATACCAAAGAAAGAGCCGAAAAAGCGTTACAGGAAGGCTGGACAGACTTAATTGGTTTTGGCCGGCCGTTTATTGCCAATCCCGATTTGCCATACCGCCTGGAAAACAACCTGCCGCTCAACGAACCCGTCCGCGAACAGTTCTTTGGCGGTAATGCAGCCGGATATACCGATTATCCGTTTTATACCCCAACAACAATACATACACTTTAATTATAGCTATGAGAAATTTAGGAAAAACAGACCTTAAAGTATCCCCTATCACGCTTGGTGCCTTTGCCATTGGCGGAACGATGTGGGGCGGAAATGAAAAAAACGATTCCATCGCAGCCATCCGCGCTTCTATTGATAATGGTGTTACCAGTATTGATACGGCTCCGTTTTACGGTTTCGGACTCAGTGAAGAAATGATTGGTGAAGCTTTAAAAGACAGGGACAGAAGCAGCGTACAAATCCTGACAAAGTTCGGGTTGGTATGGGATGGCAGCAATAACGGAAAAGGTGAACACTTCTTTGATGCCGACGGTACCCCGATATACAAATATGCTTCCAAAGCCAATGTGATCAAAGAGGTAGAAGAAAGCCTGCAACGTTTGAAAACCGATTATATCGACCTGCTGCAACTGCACTGGCCGGACAGTACTACTCCAATTGATGAAACCATGGAAGCTTTGGAATTGTTGATACAGCAGGGAAAAATTAAAACTGCCGGTGTTTCCAATTACAACGCTTCCCAATTAGAAGAAGCTAAAAAAACCGTAACTTTAGCTTCCAATCAGGTTGCTTACAGCATGTTGAACCGCACGATTGAAAAAGAGCTGGTACCCTATACCCTTGAAAACAACATGGGTATCATTGCATACAGCCCTATGGAAAGAGGCCTGTTAACCGGTAAATACTTTAAAGACGGTAAATTGTCAGAAAGCGATCATCGAAACGGCTACTTCGGGCAATATGATCTGGAAAAGGTAAAGAGCTTCCTTGACAAAATAACACCGATAGCCGACAGTAAAAATGTCACGCTGGCACAACTGGTTCTACGCTGGACGGTACAACAACCGGGAATTACAGTAGTTTTAGCCGGAGCCAGAAATGCCGAACAGGCAGTTTCCAATGCACAGGCACTGCATTTTGAACTGACAGCAGACGAATTAAATCTTATTAATCAGGAACTAACTATTTTTATATAATGATGAAGAAATTAAAACACCTATTGGCATTAAGTATGATGGTATTCGCGGGCTGCACCATCCTATTGACAGGAAATGAAGCAACCGCACAAACTAAAAAATCAGTACCAATGAAAAAGAAAATCTTATTTGTAGTTACCAGTCATGGTCAGAAAGGCAGCACCGGCGAACCTACCGGTTACTACCTGAGCGAGGTTTCCCATCCGTGGGAAGTACTGCACAATGCCGGTTATGAAATTGATTTCGTGAGCCCGAAAGGCGGTAAAGCCCCGGTGGACGGATTTGATTTAAAAGATCCGATCAACAAAAAATTCTGGGACGATAAAACCTATCATGCAAAAGTTGAAAATACCATGAAACCTTCCGAAGTTAATCCGAAGGATTATGTTGCCATTCATTTTGCCGGCGGACACGGAGCGATGTGGGATTTACCGGAAAACAAAGAGATTGCGGCACTGGCTGCCAAAATCTATGAAAACAACGGTATTGTAAGCGCTGTCTGCCACGGTCCTGCGGGATTGGTGAACATCAAGCTAACAAACGGCAAATACCTTGTTGACGGTAAAAAAGTAAACGGTTTTACCAATGAAGAAGAAATTGCTGTAGGACTGGAAAAAGTAGTTCCTTTTATGCTGGAAGACAAATTAATTGAACGGGGTTCTAAATTTGAAAAAACCGGCTTATGGCAGTCACATGCCGTTGCCGACCAACGTCTGGTGACCGGACAAAATCCGGCTTCTGCAGAAGCTGTTGGTAAAAAAGTTTTGGCAGAACTTCAAAAATTATAATCTGATTTCAGATTTTTTAATGGTGGAAACGCACGATGGATCTCGGTCTGTTGTGCGTTTTTTTAATGGCTATAATTTCAATAATTTCTGTTGGGCGCTACTGCCATCAGTATGCTGCAGGTTTATGATATACACACCGGAAGCCAGACCGGACGTATCCCAGCGGTACTGTCCGCTTGATAACGTGTGCTGCATGATTTTCTGCCCGGTCAGGGTATAGCAGGAAATAACCATCCCCGAACTGGCGTTATCCATATAAAAGGTATCTTTTACAGGATTAGGATACATTTTTATATTCGGGAAAATGCTGTTCCAGTCGGTTGCCGAAAGTGGTCCTATCGTAACGGTTTTACAGGTCGTATCCGTTCCGCAATTGTTGGTCGTTTCCAGACAAACCGTATAGGTACCATTAGCCGCATAGTGGTGTACCGGATGAATCCCGGTACCGGTTTGTCCGTCTCCGAAATCCCATTCCTGGCTGAGAACCGATGTATCGGAAAGGTTTGTAAAAGCAACCTGCTGTGCCGTTGTGTGCTGGGTAAAGGAAGCCGTTGGCAGAGGACAATCACAGTCGTAGCCGTATTTGGCAACAAAAAAATCGGAAGAACCACCTAAATTATTGATGGTCTGATTGCCTATCAGCAGTTCATTCGCGAAATAACCGCCTAAAAACAAGTCCTTTTTATAGAAGCGCATTGCTGTAATCCCGTCGTAGAATCCCGTTCCTTCCACCCTGCCCAGTTTTTCCAGCGTTCCGGTATTTTTATTCAGGATTGCAAACCAGCCATCCTGCCCCGTACTGCTGATGGATTCGTTATCCCAATGCATTTCGGTTGCAAAATAGCCGCCTATTGCCACTTTATTGTAATTGACCGTTCCGGTTTGCGTAAAATTAACCGGCATCGAATAGCCGCTTTTTGCCCACAAACAGTTACCTGAGGCATCCATTTTCATGACAAAATTGGCAACATTCGTAAAATTAAGCCCCAAAGGGTTTTCAAAAATAAAACCGTTAAAACTATCTCCTAACGATCCCTGACCAAAAAAATAAAGATTGCCATCCTCATCTATATCAACCGGAGATTGTGTCATCGTATTATTCATGACACCAGACAGATCGCTCTGTTTGTGCCAGAGGTATTGCCCCGACTGGCTAAAACAGCCAACATACATTTTCGAACTGACCAATTGATTCCCTAAATACAAAACATCGTTGCCAACACCCGTTTGCGGCGGAACAAGGCTTCCGTTCACATAATAATTCCCGGTGAGCGGATGCCGTCTGAAATGCATACCGTATACAATAAATGCCTGGTCGTTTCCAGAAAAATTAATGTCCAGTTGCTGAACCTGCTGCAACACACCTGCCGTATTGTATCGGAGTACATATATTTTATTTTCCCCGCTGCCGTCCGGAATCTTAATATTACTTTCTGCCAGCTTACTGCCCGGCGGAAACAGCGAAAACAGGTAAACATTACCCTGTTCATCCAGATCCATATCAATAATGGCCGTACGGCTATAGGACCATCCGGAAACGGTATCCGACTGTATCATTTTTGTCCAGTTCATTGTACCGTTTGTTTCATACTGGCTCAGGAACAAGGTTTGAAATCCGGCTGCCGGCAGTTGCAGATCATTACCAAAATCAACTGCATAGCCGTTTCTGTTCACCATACCGGTAAGGTAGACTTTTCCCTGCTTTGAAACGCGCAGCGTTTTGGCCTGATCGCCGGCTGTTCCGCCAATTATTTTACTCCACCGGTGTTCGCCGTTACAGTTAAGGCTTCCGAAAAGTATATCAGTGTGTAATGCATCATGCCCGTCACCCGGTGCCGCTTCCCCGAATTTGATATTGTTCCGAAAAACCGGAGAAAACAAATAGACATTCCCTTCGGCATCCGTATCCATTTCTTCCACCCGTTCCGTCAGTGAAATCTGTCCGCCGTCTGCACTTCCGCCACTTGTTCCCCATTGTAACTGCGGGTTTTGCTGTGCTAATGAAAAAAACGGGATGATTCCGAAAACGAGTAATAGCTGCTTCATGTGGTTGCCGGTTATTTTATATTTCAAATATATTATTTTTCTTATATATAAAACCACAACATGCTAATTATCAACATCAAAAAGAGAAGATTCTTTCTTTATTATTGTTATCACGCTGTCCATAAGCAGCTCCTTATTCCTGAAGCCATGTCGGGGAAAAATGGTTATATTTAGACTATATCATCTGGCAAAAGAGAATGAAGACCGCCCTGCAGCATTTTAATTTTATGGGGCAGGAAATTATCGGCGAGGAAAGCGACCGCAGTAAAATGTTTGTATTGTTACGGCTAATGCAGCAGGAATACCGGGAAAACAAATTATCCAACAGGCTTATTTTACTGGATCTATTCAGCGCCATGCTGCTTATTATCAACCGGAACAGCATTATCAGAGACGACGCCGGCAAAAAAATCACCACCGCTACCGGGGATAAAATCCACGCTATCCTGGCTTATCTGCGGGAACATCTTACCGATAAAGAGAAAACCAGTATTGAAAATCTGGCTGTGGTTTTTGGCCTGTCTCCCACTTATGTCAGTGAATTTTTTAAAAAACATACCGGAGAATCCCTGCAGCAGTTTCTGATACAGTCCAAACTAAAAATAGCCGAACGCCTTTTAAAACAAAGTGACAGCAGCATAACGGAAATAGCCAATACCTTAGCCTTTAACGATGTGAGCCACTTTAATAAAGTTTTCTCCAGCCGGCATCAGTTATCGCCAAAAGCATACCGGAAAAATTCTCAAAACCGCTAATCCAGATCTCCGGCCGGTTCCGGAATTTATTTCCGTCCTGCCTTTAGATTTTGCAGCTTCAAATCGTTCCAATTAAATCCGGAATAGTACATTTGTAGCTGTTGAAATTAAAAATTCAATGCATCCATGAAACTACGAACAGTAAATGTAACACGATATATCACTCCGCTTCGGGAAGGAGGTTCTCTCCCGGCCCTGGCAGAAGCTGATGATGATTTTAAATACGTTCTGAAATTTAAAGGTGCCGGCCACGGTACGAAAGCACTGATAGCAGAACTGCTTGGCGGTGAAATTGCCCGTGCTTTGGGGCTTCGCCTGCCCGAAATTGTATTTGCCAATCTGGATGAAGCTTTCGGACGTACCGAAGCCGATGAAGAAATCCAGGACCTGTTACAGTTCAGCCAGGGATTGAATCTGGCACTGCATTTCTTATCGGGTGCCATTACTTTCGATCCGGTGGTTACAGATGTTGATGCCGAACTGGCGTCACAGATTGTGTGGCTGGATGCTTTTATCACTAATGTTGACCGGACTTTCCGAAATACGAATATGCTAATCTGGCACAAAGAGTTATGGTTAATCGATCATGGTGCCTCTTTCTATTTTCATCATTCCTGGAACAACTGGGAGCATCATGCCAAAAGCCCTTTTGCACTGATAAAAGATCATGTTCTACTGCCAAAGGCAACGTTACTGGAAACCGTAGACACCGCATACAAAGCCCTGTTAACCGAGGAAAAGATCCGCGAAATAGTTGCTTTAATACCGGACGAATGGTTATTATGGGATGATAACCGGGACAGTCCGGAAGATTTAAGAGAAGTATATGTTCAGTTTTTATTATTACGAAAAAGTCATTCCGAAATTTTTATAAAAGAAGCTCAAAATGCAAGAGAAACACTTATATGAATATGCTGTGATTCGCGTTTTGCCGAGGGTTGAGCGTGAAGAATTTTTGAATGTCGGCATTATTTTATTTTCAAAAGGCGCTAAATTCATCAAAGTATTATATACCATTGATGAAGAAAAGCTCAGATTGTTTGCTGACGATCTGGATGTGGATCAGCTGCGCCTGAATATGGAATCTTTTGAAAAAATTGCCCGTGGTGATAAAGACGGCGGCCCTATTGCGCAAATGGATATCCCTTCCCGTTTTCGCTGGTTAACTGCCGTGAGAAGTTCCGTTATACAAACGTCAAGACCGCATCCCGGTTTTTGCGGCAACCTGGAGGGAACAATCGAACGCCTGTTTACCGAACTGGTGCTGTAATTTTAGTGGGAAACACTTTTTGAAAACAAGTTGATAATCAATACACCGATAATAATAAAGATAATCCCGATCAGCGCCGGAAAATCCAGTGTTTGCTTATACGCGAAATACCCTATTGCCGATATTAACACGATTCCCAAACCGGACCAGATTGCATAGGCTATTCCGATGGGGATTGTTTTTAAGGTTAACGACAGGAAATAAAAGGCAAAAGCATACCCCGCAACAGCAATCAGCGACGGCCATAATTTTGTAAACTGTTCGGATGATTTGAGCGCACTGGTCGCAATCACTTCAAAGAAGATGGCGATTAACAAAAAGAGGTACTTCATCTTTCAAATTTACGGTTTTCTTCCTGAATATTTTTTAAAACTCAATCGGATTATTCTTATTTATAGCTTTTTCCGGCAATATTTACGGCATCGTCAACACTCAGAAAGCTTAAGAAAACCGTTGGATATTCCGGTGAGAGCAACTGGCTCAGCACCCGGTAAACCGGGTCTTTAAGGCGTGTTAAAACGAGTTTCTTTTCTTCTTTTGTCATGAATTCCCAGAAATCTTTTATCGTTTCCAGAGCCGTACCGTCCAGATCCGGGGATTCTTCCAGGCTGATAATAACGGTATGAATACTGTTCCTGTCGGCTATTATCAGCGCTCTTGCCTGATTCAGTATGCGTTCGGTATTTGCAAAAAACAAAGGCTGATCCGGTCGGAGAATCAGAATCCCGGTAACGGGAAGTGCATCGGAATGTTTTTTAATATCCACAAAATCGTGGCTGTTGTCCAGACGTCCTAAAATAGATATGGTGGATTCTGAAAACTGTTTCAGCAATAAAATCACGCTGGTTCCGATAGCCACTAACAAGCCGTCCAATACGCCTAACAAAAGGACACTCATAATGGAAAAGACAAGCAGAAAACGGTCTCTTTTCCATACAAAATACGGTTTTAATACGGCAGGATTCAGGTTATGTCCCACAGCATGAATAACAATCCCCGCCAGAACGGGCTGAGGTGTATATCCGATGAGCGGTAACATCCCGACAATAATAAGGAGTAGTGTTATGGCAGCAACCATACCGGCTGTTTTTGATGTTGCCCCAGCGGCTTCATTGGCAGAAGTTGCAGAATATCCGGCGCCCACAGGCATGCCGTGAAATAAAGCCGAAACGATATTGGACACACCCAATACCCATAAATCCCTGTTGGGCTGTATGCTATCGCCATGTTTCAGGGCAAAACTCCTGATTGATCCGTAAGATTCCGAATATAAGACCATTACCAAAGCCAGTCCCAGTTCTACCAGGCGCAGCCAGTCATTATAGGACAGCTCCGGTAAATCCGGCAGCTCCGGTTTTAAGTGAATCGTTCCTACATTTGCTATCCCATAAGCCGGAAAGTCAATCCCCTTCCCGATGATAATGCTTAATCCGATGACGACCAGACCGCCGGGAAAATATTTAATCCGGGAAAAGACCGTTAACAGCAATAAGGCGATAACGGCTGTTAAGATGCTCCAGTAATTCCATTCTTTATATTGTAAAAAAACATCGGGCAAATACCGGAAAAAATTGGAATGTGACGTGTTAATTCCGGTTATACCGCTCCATTGTTTGACAATTATCGTAATAACCAAACCGAATGTAAAGCCTCTTAATACCGGCTTTGCTATAAAATCGGTGATTGTACCGATACGAATCAATGATGCGATTAAGAAAAACAGCCCGGTAATGAATACCAAACCAATGGCAAAAGTGAGGCTGGAAGCATTACTTCCGTAAGCGGCTAAAGCAGCTGCCATTACTACAGCCGATGAAGAGGTTGCCGAAACAATGGCAAAACGGCTTGTTCCAAACAGCGCATAACATAATAAACCGGCAAAAAGGGCTATGATACCCGACTGCGGCGGCATATTCGCCAATCCGGAGTAGGCAACGGCTTCGGGCAGTAAAAGTCCGGCAATTGATAAGCCGGCGATAATATCCTGCAGGTTTAATCCGGATAAGATACGCTTATTCATACCGATATTCTGTTTTTATCACTCAATTAAAGATACATACTTTCTCTGCATCAGGACTTATCGGATACTATTTTTCGATAAATCCATTACTTTTTTGCCCTTTTTACACCTCATTTTTTGTTTTTTAATACGCATTAATACATAATTAGCCACGTGCGTAGATGTGCGTAGTAAAATATTAGTTTTTCTTCAGACTATGTTTTTAATTTGTTTCAACAATTCGAAACAACAATTTCCGGATTTGTCATTTATCCGGATTTTCAGTGTCGATTTGAATTTTATACGCCTGTTTTTTTTTACATATAATGTGCTTTTTTATATACCATGAATGCCGGACAGTCAGAACAGTTGTTCAGGAGCAATGAAATACCCCTAACACTTTTTGACTGTCTATTTTTAAACTGTTTATCAATACTGCCTGTCATTTTTAAAGCAGTATACTTTGTCATTTTGTGTTTTTTGAGTTTTCTTTTCAGAAACTAAAGACGGTATTCTTTGAAATCTAAAGATACTGTTAAAACATTATTTTCATTCATTTTTACTTAGTAATTTGAAAGCTGATAATTTAAAAAAAACCGGCAGTACTGAGAAATCCATTCCTATACAGTACTACATGCCTTAGTCTCATGCTGTCGGTTTTAAAGTAATAACAGCTAAAAAGAACACACTATGACATTAGAAGAATTCAGGCAAAAATTTTCTGAGGAAGATGCTGTCGGATGGATGGAAATTGACAGCAAATTAGAATCGTTTTATCCGGAGCAGGAACCCAGTCACTACGCTCCAATGATCAAATATATGTTGGGCGGCAATGACCCTTTAGACGGCATCAGTTATTATCATAGTGACACCCATTTACCTCATTATCACGCGGTCAGTTATGGTTTTTCCAACCTGTATTACGATGAAAAAGCCCTTGGTGGCGAATTCAGCAAATGGGGATTTGAACTCACTTACCGTACCTTTCCATATCATCTGGACAAAGAACTCCCTTTTTATGCCGGTAATGTAATGCAAAATCTGGCACGTTATGTCTATGAAAGTGAACGCTGGTTTGAACCGTATCATTATATACCGCTTAACAGCAGTATCCGGCTGGACAGCGACACCAAGATTAAAGCATTGCTTTTTGTTATGGATCCGGAACTTGGTGAGATTGACACCCTATACGGAAAGCTTCAGTTCTTACAGATGGTCGGCATTACCGAAACCGAATATCAAAAAATTCTCGACGGGCAATATACCCCCAAAGAACTGATCAATAAAGCAAAGGAAACCAATCCGCTGCTGATTACCGATTTAAACAGAGAACACGATTATTTATAGTACCCAAATCGTTTCGATTACCCATTATTACTACTCATAGTTACTCAAAAACTGCATTTTGCTGTTCTGTGTAGCTATGAGTAGTTCTTTTTTAGCATTTTCTGTAAATCTTTATTTTATTTGTCTTTACGACTACACATCCTGTACCTGTTGCCTATTTTACGGAATGCTTTTTTAAAATGATTGCCTATGAAAATAACGACATTATTACCCCTGGAAAAACTGGAAGAATTGTTTGACTTTCCATTGTTTGCCACCAAAGAAACCTATAGTTTATATCTTGATACGGCATATTTTGTAATTCATAAATTCAAAAGTATTTATATCAACAAAAGCGGCGATTTTAGCTTGTTTATTTCCATTCAGAAAAGAAAGTACCTGTTCTGGACCACTTCCAGAATAACATATACCTATAAGACTGTAAACAGTACGGTCTGGAATGAAATGAACAGTGTTCCGCCGGAAAGTATAATCCGTTTTTTAAACCAATACTGGCCGAAACTGATCCGGGAACTGGCACACAGGGATACCCTGACCCCGGAAATCATTTCCTACTGGCGCACTATCATTTCCCGAAATATCACTGTTGAAAAAATAGTCCATTACTGCTCCCTTCCCGTTGTATTTAATGCTTCCGGTCCTTTTATACCAAACTGCAAAAAAACAATTACCGGCAGCAATCTTTCTTTTCAGTTTGATTGCTTCCGTACCGATAACGGGAGCAAAAGTACCATTATCATTACGGAGCTGCACAACAACCCGAAACGGTATTCCTTTCTTTTTGTATATGAAACAACGCAGCTACAAGACAAAACCATCAGCCTGCAGTTACAGCATCATAACGGTATAGAATCCGAGTCGCGGGCAATTGATTTCTTTGAAACCGATTATCTGAAAAAAGCACTGGAATTATGGCAGGCTATGGAAATCTGCATTACGGCCGAAAACGACCTATACCTGCAAAAAGCTGCCGCGCAGCACGGGAATACGATTCCCATATCCAAACCGGTTTTAAAGAACAATTATGTTTCTATCCAGGGAAACAAATTGCGGCTGATCGATCCGGGACAGGCACAACGGTATCTGGAAAATATTATGAATGCCGATTATTCCGGTAAATTGTATGAGCTCACCGATTCGTTACAATTTCCGATCCGCAAAGACAGTGTTGTTCCGGATGTGTTTATACTTGCCGAAAAAAATGTCCATCTCAGCTATCTGAATTTTAAAGAGATTCTATCGGATTATCAAGACGAACTGAATATCCTGGGCTTTATTTTTCTTAAAGATCTGAATGTGGCTTCCTATATCCTATCTGACGATTTTTGCTATACAAAGCCGTTAATCGTATTGGGCAACCTGAATACCAAAAACATCTTGCTGGACAGCCAGACACACTATATACAAGGGAATCTCAATTGTGAATTTTTTATCGGCCTGGGGTATAAAGGTTCCTTTTATGTAAATGGCAAACTGGCCGCAAAATGCCTGCTTTCAGAAGAAATGACCGTTTATACTTCCGATTTGTATGTAGCCGCGCTAATTGGAAACGGAATGATCAAATTTTCAAAAATCGTCGTTGAAGAAAACAACAAAGTCCTTTTAAAATACTATAGCTTTCCCGATACCCATTACCTGAAAAACATCCTTCATGCTACTCTTTTCAACGCGCCGATGGCATTGAAAAATGTATCTAAAATAATATCCCGGATCAAAAACGGTCTTTCGTTACTGCATCCCGATTATAATCCCAATTACTCCGGCTTTCCTGTAACGATCACCAAGCGGTTTGATGTTATTTTTAATTTTCTAAAGCAATCCGGTGAGAATTCCCACACTATCGCAGCGGACGGTCAGCTGGTTTTGTGTCGTTATTTAATCAAAAATTACAACGGCAGGACCTATCAGGTGGTGGGACAGCATCATACCGCGAATAATTATTTTGTGGGCATTATCCGTAATTTACTGACCAACAGCTTCAATATTATTATTAATTATTATGAACCGGATAACAAAACCCTCAAGCTAAACCATATTATCCCGATTATCGAAAACACTATTCTGTCCAAAACGGGAAAACACGCTTTTGACAGTGCCGAGAAGACGCTTTTGGAGCCGGTACCCATGGCGTTTTACCAATCCAACTATCATGATTTTGGCGCTGTCGGCCCCTATACCATCAACGATATCATGACCTTGCTGATTGACGAATTAAAGAGCGAAAAGTATGCTATAGACCGGGAAAATGCAGAATTTAAAGTTACTATTTACAATAAACGATGGGCCATTGCTGCCAGTATATCCGGCCTTGTTATTTTTGAAAATAAAGAACTGGATGAAATGCGGTATTCTTCGCTGCCCCTCAAGATGTACCTCTACAACATTGATGAAGAAAAATTAAAGCTGTTATGGCTGGCCACGCTGTACAACGATTATGCAAAGATCCTCCGGGAAGACTGGAAATCATTAGAAGAGCTTTCCGGAAAATTAAAATGATTTTATTCTTACATCCTCTTCTTTACGGAATTATAGGCTGTAAAACATCAACATATGTAAACATTCCCGCTAATTTTTATACCGAATTTTGTTTTCTAATTCTAAAAAAGTTATCATGAAACCCGGAATACTGACCCCGATTTTTCTATCGCTGAGTCTGCACAACAGCTTTTCTCAGGAAATATCCAATCCCGAAACCCTTTATGAC
Organism: Flavobacterium inviolabile; assembly: GCF_013389455.1. Taxonomy (NCBI): domain Bacteria; kingdom Pseudomonadati; phylum Bacteroidota; class Flavobacteriia; order Flavobacteriales; family Flavobacteriaceae; genus Flavobacterium; species Flavobacterium inviolabile. Next base: position 3,209,949 of record NZ_CP058278.1, read on the forward strand.
CCAACGATACACGGGTATTCCCACGTTGCCGTAGTTCCTGCAAACAGTGTGCAGGTTTTTGTTGCCGGACAGGGCGGCCATACTAAAGAGGGTGTTATTAGCCATGATTTCCGCAAGCAGGTACAGCAATCCTTTAAAAACCTGGAACTGGCATTGCAATCGAAAGGATTAAGCCTTAAAAACATTGTAAAACTGACCACGCTTGTCGTTGACTATGACGAGAAGAAACACCAAATCCTTATTGAAGAATCGGCAAAGATATGGACCGATAAAAAATTCCCGGTAAACACGCTGATTCCCGTTCCCAGACTGGCACTCACGGAAATGCAGATTGAAATTGATGCTACAGCAGTCAAATAAATAACATTATTTATAAAAGTACAGGCTATTTAAAAGAAGAAATCCTTTTATTTGAAAAAATTCACATAAAGTGAAAATCACTATAAATATTCGCATATTTCTTACATTTTACACCCCGTAAAATGTGTTTATTTGACTTAAAATACTATTTTTTTAACTTTTTTTTAAATTTATAATACATTATTAGAAAGTAAATAAATAAAATATATTCCTTTTTGGTAAACATTCGTATCTTTACCAAGCCTCACGTCTTTTTAAAATTCTGACCAAATAATTTAAATTATGCCAGTTTTAATTAGAACGACTTCAAACAATAATGATTTTAAAAATCTTGTTGTGTTACTTGACCAGGACCTTAAAATAAGAGATGGGAAGGAGCATTTGTTTTTTGCTCAGTTTAATAAAATCGACAAAATTAAACATGTCGTTTTAGCGTACAAAGAAGACAAAATTGTTGGTTGCGGTGCTATAAAGCAGTATTCTGACGATATTACTGAGATTAAACGAATGTATGTTCATCCTGATTTTCGTGGTCAAGGAATTGCCGGTGAAATTCTAAAGGAATTAGAACGATGGGCTACTGAATTATTTTTTTCCGAATGCATTTTAGAAACCGGGAAAAAACAACCTGAAGCCATTCGCCTTTATGAAAGATCCGGTTATCATATTATCCCGAATTTCGGACAATATGAAGGTATAGAGAGTAGTGTTTGTATGAAAAAAGTTATCTTATAATTTGTTTATATACAATCTCGATAGTTTTTACAATAAAAAAAGAAGCTTAAAAAACTTCTTTTTTTATTGACTACTCTAGTGCCATAATATAAGGGTAATACTATATTGTTTTGTAAATTCTTCTTACAGGGATTACGACTCCTTGCTTCAAAATAATACGTTCATCCGTTACACCCCAAATAGTAGTTTCCACCATTTTTTTAGAAACATTATCCTCAAAGTAAATCTTAATTTTCAGATGCTCCAAATTACCTAAGGTTAAAGCTCTGTTCAAATCTTCCATTCTTCTTGTAATGGCTACTTTATCATCATCTAAAACATCACTTTCCGGGAATGATAAGGCCTCTATTAGTTCTTTGTCAACTATTTCAAAATTTGCATCCATAAATTCATTTCATTTAAATAATACTCACATATATTAACTAAATTAAAAAAAAATCCTTACAGTTTTCCTAAAAAAGTATTAAAAAAAGCCATACTTCCGTATGGCTTTTTTATCTGTCTGATTTCGATTATTTTATATATGTTTTATTTCCGTTATCGTTAATGTAATATTTACCGCCTCTTGGCCCGGTATATACTTTTTTACCGTTATAGGTACCGGTTACCTTGTCTTCTGTAACAGCTGCTTTGGTTGTTGCCGCTTTACTTTTAACGTCTTTTTTCGCTGCGGCAGCTTTTTCTTTGGTATCGGCTACAGCTTTATCCGTTTTTTTCTCTGCTTTTTTAGCCACTTCTTTTGCTTCCGCTTTGGTATCTTTTACAGCTTTGTCTGTTTTATCCTTTACTGCTGTAGCATCCTTTTTAGTATCTTTTACGGCTTTAGCTGTTTTGTCTTTTACCGCTTTGGTATCGTCCTTAGCTTCTTTTTTTGCATCAGCCGCATTTTTCTTTGCTTTAGCCATTTCCGTATCGGCTTTTTTGGTGGCTTTTTTTGCTGCTGTTTCCTGGGCAAAAACACCTAATGAAACCAATAATGCCAAACTAAGATAAATTACTTTTTTCATACAATTACGTTTTACAATTAATATTAAATTTAACAGTTATATTAAAAATACATTTAATTTTCACATAAAATTACAAACAAAACCTACATCTTGTTTGCATTAACAAAAAAATAATTACACTGCTATCAAAGTTATTTTCAGACCATAAAAAAAGCCCCATTAAAATGAGGCTTTACAATTATAATACTGTACCTGTTAATAGGCTATTAATTCCAATAAGTCTTTTTCAAAACGTTGTTTAGGCAAATATTGATCTTCCAGTGCTTTTACAAAAGGAATAGCACTTTCCAGACTTCCCACGCGTTTTACAGGACCGTCAAGATGTTCAAAACAGTTTTCCATGATCATCGCAGAAACATCACTTGCAATTCCGCCAAACAGTGAATCTTCCTGTAAAATAATCACTTTACCGGTTTTCTTAGCCGACTGGTAGATTGTTTCCGTATCCAGCGGTTGTAACGTACGCAAATCGATTAAATCCGCTTTAATTTCCGGATGTTTCGATAATGTTTCCAAGGCCCAGTGTACTCCCGCTCCAAAAGAAATGATCGTTACCTGATCGCCTTCTTTTATTAAAGAAGCCTTTCCAAACGGAATGGTGTAATAATCTTTAGGCACATCCTGGTAAACACTTCTGTACAATTGTTTGTGCTCAAAAAACATTACCGGATTCGGGTCGTTAATCGCTGTATTCAGTAAGCCTTTAGCATCATAAGGAAATGCCGGATAAACCACTTTTAATCCCGGTGTTTTGGTAAACCAGGCTTCATTTGTCTGCGAATGGAAAGGACCTGCCTGTGTTCCGCCGCCGCAAGGCATACGCACTACCACATCGGCATTTTCCTGCCATCTGTAATGCACTTTTGCCAGGTAGTTTACAATCGGGTTGAATCCTGTAGAAACGAAATCGGCAAACTGCATTTCCACAACCGCTTTATGTCCGTTAATCGACAATCCCATTCCGGCTGAAACAACAGCACTTTCGCAGATTGGCGTATTGCGTACGCGGTCTTTCCCGAATTGCGCTACAAAGCCATCCGTTATTTTAAAGGCTCCACCGTATTCGGCTATATCCTGCCCCATAATAACCAGGTTATCATGACGCTCCATTGATTGTTTTAGTCCCTGCGAAATAGCATCTACCACACGGATGTTCTCTACCGCATCGGAATGGTCGAACGCTTCAAACGCATACGGTCTGTAAACATCGTTCAATTCCTCGCTCAGACTTGCTTCAATTTCAGGTTCTTTCTGAACTTTAGCCCAGTGTTCGTCTATTTCTTTTTTGATTTCCGCACGGTATGCCTCATCCAAATCCGGCGTTAGTACGCCTAACTCTGTCAGGTATTTTCTGAAATTATCAACCGGATCTTTAATTGCCCACATGTCCATTAATTCCTGCGGAACATATTTTGTACCGCTCGCCTCTTCGTGTCCGCGCATACGGAATGTTTTGAATTCTAGTAAAACCGGACGCGGGTTAGTGCGCATCGAAGCTACCAGTTCGTCTATTTTGGTGTAAACTTCCAGTATGTTATTACCGTCAATGATATGGCTTTCCATTCCGTAACCCACGCCTTTATCGGCAAGGTTTTCGCAACGGTATTGTTCATTTGTTGGTGTAGACAAACCGTAGCCGTTATTTTCAATAACAAACAATACCGGTAAGTCCCAAACGGCAGCAATATTTAAAGCTTCGTGGAAATCACCTTCAGAAGTTGCTCCTTCACCGGTAAATACCGCTGTAACTTTTCCGTTTTTCTTTAATTTGTTCGCCAAAGCAATACCATCGGCAACCCCTAATTGTGGTCCCAAATGGGAAATCATTCCTATAATCTTATATTCCTGTGTTCCAAAATGGAAAGAACGATCACGTCCTTTGGTAAAACCATCAGCTTTACCCTGCCATTGTGAAAATAAACGGTATAAAGGGATTTCTCTTGTTGTAAACACACCTAAATTACGGTGCATCGGCAGTATGTATTCGTCTTTGTCCAAAACCGAGGTAATTCCAACAGAAATTGCTTCCTGTCCTATTCCGGAAAACCATTTTGATACTTTTCCCTGACGGATCAGAATCAGCATTTTTTCCTCTATCAATCTTGGTTTTATTAATTTTTTATATAAATCTAATAATTTGTCGTCACTTAGATTTTTTTTATCAAAATTCATGTTGTTTTGCTTTGATTAAACGCTCCCAAAAGTATAAAAAAATAACAGTCACACATTTATTTGTTATCAAAATATTTTCCCAAAATTTACCGTGTTTCCGGAATACTTTTACAGCGGATCCGATTGTTAATAACTTTATGAATTTTATCTAAAAATTATTATTTACTTTTGTTTTATAATGGTTTCACGACCAAAAAGTTATTAACAAAATTTTTCAAGATGCAAAACATTCCCAGTGTTGACTTGCGTGATTTCCTATCGGGTGACCCGGTACGTAAACAAAAATTTGTAAATGAAATCGGAAAAGCCTACGAAGACATCGGCTTCGTAGCATTAAAAGGTCATTTTTTAGATGACCGTTTAGTTGATGAACTTTATGGGGAAGTTCGTAACTTTTTCAGCCAGCCTCTTGAGGTTAAAGAAAAGTACGAAATTCCGGGTATTGGTGGACAGCGTGGCTATGTTTCTTTTGGAAAAGAACATGCCAAAGGCAGAAAAGAAGGGGATTTAAAAGAGTTTTGGCACTTTGGCCAATACGTTGAAAATGACCCGAAATTAGAAGCGGAATATCCTGCTAATGTAGTTGTAGATGAGCTTCCGAAATTTAATACTGTAGGTAAAGAAGCCTATCAGATGCTTGAAAAAACAGGTGTATACGTGTTAAGAGCACTGGCTTTATACTTAGGGCTTGACGAGTTCTATTTTGACAATTACATCAAAAACGGAAACAGTATTTTAAGACCTATTCACTATCCTCCTATCACGTCAGAACCGGAAAATGCCGTTCGTGCAGCAGCACATGGCGATATCAACCTGATTACCTTATTAATGGGAGCGCAAGGGAAAGGATTACAGGTTCAGAATCACAACGGCGAATGGATTGATGCCATTGCCCAGGATGATGAACTGGTTATTAATGTGGGCGATATGTTATCCCGTCACACGAATAACAAACTGAAATCCACTATTCACCAGGTGGTGAACCCGCCAAGAGAATTATGGGGAACTTCCCGCTATTCAATCCCGTTTTTTATGCACCCGATAAGCGAAATGCCTTTGGACTGCCTGGAAAACTGCATTGATGCCGAAAATCCGAAACGCTATGACGATATTACCGCCGGTGATTTCTTATACGAACGTTTGGTAGATTTAGGGTTAATTAAAAAATAATCGCTATTTTTATAGTATTGTAAAAGACATTAAGTTCGATACTTAATGTCTTTTATGTTTTACAATATCGGTGATGCAAACGGTTATACCGGCTTGGCATCACCTCTATAATTTTTTTATGGCAAAGAAAATAAGCAGTTTAGAAGACCTTGGCGGATTTGTATTTTCCACCAATAAAGATTTTGAGTTCCATGACGAGCAGGAACAGGAAGAAACATTAGCGCCTGACAAACAACAACTGGAAGCCCATCTGGATAAAAAAAACAGAGGCGGTAAAACAGCAACCATCATCAAAGGGTTTGCCGGTAGTGAAGACGATTTAAAAACATTGGCCAAGCAATTAAAAACACTGTGTGGTGTGGGCGGGGCTGCCAAAGACGGAGAAATCATCATTCAGGGTAATTTCCGTGATAAAATCATGGATTTCCTTGTAAAAGAAGGCTATAAAGTAAAACGCGTAGGCGGTTAATAAAATTAAAACGAATGACAACAATTGAATCATCAGAATTAATCCTGAATCCGGACGGTAGTGTTTACCACTTAAACCTTAAACCGGAAAACATCGCTACAGATATTATATTTGTGGGAGACCAGAACCGGGTCTCTAAAATCACCAAGCATTTTGATACGGTTGAATTTTCGACTCAAAAAAGAGAATTCAAAACCGAAACCGGTACCTACAAAGGCAAACGATTAACAGTAATGTCTACAGGAATCGGTCCCGACAATATCGATATTGTTATGAACGAACTGGATGCCCTGGTTAATATTGACCTGGAAACCCGTACGATTAAAAAACAGCTGACTTCCCTTAATATTATCCGCATCGGGACTTCCGGTTCCTTACAGGCTGATATTCCGGTAGACAGTTTTGTAATGTCGGAATACGGTTTAGGACTGGACAATATGCTTCGCTCCTATATTATAGATACTATTTCCGAAAAAGAAATTGAAGAGGCTTTTATCAAACATACCGACTGGGATCTGAGAAAAGGAAGACCTTATGTTGTAAAAGGAAGTGCTGCGCTATCAAAAAAAGTAGAAAGCAGCCAGATCCACAAAGGCTTTACCGGAACGGCAGGTGGTTTTTACGGCCCGCAGGGGCGTGTACTGCGCTTACCGATCCAGGACGAACAGCTGAATGCCAAAATGGACAGCTTTAACTATAACGGCACCCGAATGACCAATCTTGAAATGGAAACCGGAGCAATTTACGGCTTAGCCCGCTTACTGGGTCACGAAGCCTTATCGTTAAATGCCATTATTGCCAACAGAGCCAACGGAACTTTTAGTGAAGATCCGTATAAAGCGGTGGATGAGCTCATCCTATACACCCTGAACAAACTGGCAGAATAAATGAACACCGTTGCCGCGCAGCTGCAAAAGAATATTCAGGAGATTGAGGATTTATTTCACCACAAACAGCTTGTTGATTTCGATCGTAAAATTTCCGGTACCAAATGGTCTAAAAAAGAAATTTTAGGCCATTTGATTGATTCGGCTATTAATAACCTACAGCGTTTTACAGAAATTCAGTACCTGGAGAAACCGTATTCCATAAGGCCATACAATCCGGATGAACTGGTAAAAGCAAATCGCTATCAGGAAAAAGACAGTCCCGATTTACTGCTGCTTTGGGCACAGCTAAACAGGCAGATTGCCTTTGTGATGCTCAATCAGACAGAAGACACCCTCGCTTATCCGCTATTATTACCGGATAATCAGCAGCGGGATCTCCGTTTTTTAATGACCGATTATGTTGTACATCTGGAACACCATCTTAAAGCAATAAAAAATGAAGCCAATAATTGAAACCGAAAGATTGTACATCCGGGAGTTAGTTCCTGAGGATGCTGCCGGTATTTTCCGTTTGGATTCCGATCCTGACGTGCATGAATTTTTAGGCAAAAAACCTATAAAAACAATGGAAGAAGCCCAAAATGCCATTGCGTATATCCGAACCCAATATCAGACGAATGGCATTGGCCGCTGGGCAATGGTTTTAAAAGATACCAATGAGTTTATTGGCTGGACAGGTTTAAAACTGATTACCGAGCCTCTCAATCAGCATGTTCAATTCTACGATCTGGGTTATCGTATTATTAAAAAACATTGGCGAAAAGGATATGGTCTGGAATCGGCAACAGCCTGTCTGAACTACGGATTCAACACCATGCAGCTGGATAAAATTTATGCTTATGCCATGATTGGCAATACCGGATCGCGGGCTATTCTTCAAAAGCTGGAACCGTCGCATACCGAATTTTTCTCGGATGACGGGGATGAATGCATCTGGTTTGAATACACCAATAAAAAAGCCGGCAATTAACTTTGCTGGCTTTTTTTTAGAATTTCAACACCGTTTAGATAATCGGACGGACGCTGCCCTAACAGTTTATAAAAAGTATTGCTGAAAGTCGGGATACTGTTGTAACCAACCGCCTGCGCCACTTCGTTTACCGGAAGTCTTTTTTCCAAAAGCAACTCAATTGCTTTTAGCATTCTTCGGATTGTAAAAAACTGGATAAACGACATGCCGAGGTCTTTTTGAAACAAGCGGTATAAGGAACGCTCACTGAATCCGAATTTTGCTGCCAGATCCGAAAAAAAGATGGTTTCGTCTAAATTTTCATCCAGATAGGTTACAATCTTAATCAGCCTTTTGTCTTTTGCCGAAGGTAATGCCAGCGGCAGATTGGTTTCACATATTTCCGGCAAGATCGCTTTAATGGCTTTTGCTATCACAAAATTCCGGCTGCCTTTTTTCAGATTGCCATTCCACCGGTTTGTAAAAAGCATCATTTGCAACAACAAATCATTTACCGGGTAAATCCCTTCATTATTATAAAAGGAATGTTCATTCTTATCTATCGGAAAATACAGATTCCGCATCATTACATTTTCCGAACTGGGATGAATACTGTGCCTGATATTGTTCGGTATCCACATAAAATGGCGTGCCGGAAGAAAATAGGTTTTGGTTTCGGTGGTCACATATACAATCCCGCCTTCCGTATACAACAGCTGTGCTTTTTCGTGCCGGTGCGTTGGAATGAGCAATTCGCCCATCAAATCATGATGGCAGTAAATACTGCTCTTATCGGTATCGACATCTTTGGTATAGTATTTTTCAATGACCTGATTGTTTTGCTCCATAGTGTCTGAAATGAATATGTTTTTGGCTTATAACAATAATAAGCTGCTATATTATTTCTCTAAAATTGTAATCTAAACCAATAATATTAAAATTAATAAAAAGCTTTTGTTATTAAAACTTTATTTTTTGGTTTTATTTTTTATCAAAATATCAATTTATGAACTCAGATAGAATTCGATTTCAAAATTACAAAGACAAAGTGATATCCGCACATCAGGCCGCCGGTTTTTTCAAAGACAAAATGGTTATTGGCTCCAGCGGATTCACCAAAGCCGGCGACAGCAAAGCGGTACTTCCTGCCTTTGCCCTTCGGGCAGAACATGAAAACATCGGCATTACCCTGATTACCGGCGCTTCTTTAGGACACACTACCGATGCCGATTTGGCCCGAAGCAATGCCCTTTATAAAAGAATGCCTTTCCAGGTAGATCCGGTAATGCGGGGGAAAATCAACAGCGGCGACATTCTTTTTATTGACCAGCATCTTAGCGAAACTGCTGAATTACTGGAAAACAAACACCTTCCGAAGCTGGATTTCGCTATTATTGAAGCAGCTTATATTGACGAGAACGGAAACATCATTCCCACTACTTCCGTTGGCAACTCGGCCACTTTTGCGCATTTAGCCGATCAGATCATTATTGAGATCAATACCTCCATCCCTTTTGAATTTAAAGGAATACACGATATTTTTATTCCCGATGCCTATCCGCACCGCAATCCGATCCACATCACTACTTCCGACGAACGAATTGGTTCTGATGTGATTGCGATCAACCCGGAAAAAGTAGTTGGAATTGTTTTTACGGAAATTCCGGACAGCCCGGCACAAACGGCCGCTCCCGATGTAAAAACCACCGCTATAGCCAATCATTTGCTGGCCTTTTTTGAAAAAGAAATTCAAAGCGGACGTTTAACCAATTCGTTAATGCCGCTACAAGCCGGAATCGGAAAAGTTGCCAACGCTGTAATGTCGGGACTTGCCAAAGGAAACTTCGAAAACCTGGTTATGTATTCCGAAGTGCTTCAGGACAGTACTTTCGAATTGATCGATACCGGCAAAATGACCTTTGCCTCGGCATCGTCCATTACCGTTTCCGAAGACTGCTACAAGCACATACTGAAGCATTTTGACAACTACAAAGACAAGATCATCTTACGCCCTCAAAACATCAGCAATGCCGCCGAAGTGATCCGCCGCCTGGGCATCATCGCGATTAATACGGCCATTGAATTTGATATTTACGGTAATGTAAACTCCACCCATATATCGGGAACAAAAATGATGAACGGTATTGGCGGTTCCGGCGATTTTGCTCGAAATGCCTACCTGAGCATTTTTGTAACCCAGTCCTCATCTAAAGAATTCAATGCTATTTCCCATGTACTGCCAATGGTTTCGCATGTAGACCATACGGAACACGACGTGGACATTCTGGTAACCGAACAGGGATTAGCCGATTTGAGAGGCCTGGCTCCAAGAGAAAGAGCCCGGGTAATCATTCAAAACTGTGCGCATCCGGAATACCGTGACCAGCTGCAGGATTATTTTGAAAGAGCCTGCCTTAGAGGCGGCCACACCCCGCACCTGCTGGAAGAATCATTTCTTTTTCACACCAGATATACCGAAACAGGCTCCATGAAGCAAAACTGTCTCGTAACCTATTAAAAACAATAACATTTGTGTTGTTTTCTTTGTTTATTTGCGAAAAACTTTCCCCGGTAGTAAATCTTATTTATTATACGGGGAATGTTTATTTTTAACCCCTTCTTGTCTTAAAAATCTATTTTCTCTTACTATCTTAGCAATTAATTTTTTCACATGAAAACAATTCGAATTGCTGGAGTGCCGGAGCATTTTAATTTACCCTGGCATTTGTGCATTGAAAACGGCGAATTTAACGAAGTAGATATTGACTTACAATGGGTTGATGTTCCGGAAGGAACCGGAAAGCTATGCCAGATGCTTCGTGATAATCAAACAGATATAGCGATACTATTAACGGAAGGGATTGTAAAAGATATAGCCGGAGGTAATCCGAGCAGTATCGTGCAAACCTATGTGCAGTCGCCTTTGATCTGGGGTATTCACGTTGCCGCAAATGCTCCTTACAACCACTTATCCGATTTAGAACAAAAAAAAGCAGCCATCAGCCGTATGGGTTCGGGCTCGCATTTAATGGCTATCGTAAATGCTAAAAACGAAGGCTGGAATACCGATGCCCTTTCCTTTGAAATTGTCAATACCATTGACGGTGCGGTAGAAGCCCTGACAAACGGTACTGCAGATTATTTTATGTGGGAACGTTTTATGACAAAACCACTTGTCGATAACGGTACTTTCCGAAGAATCGCCGATTGCCCGACGCCATGGCCCTGCTTTGTTATTGCCGTGCGCAATGAAGTTCTGGAAAAAGACAAACATGTAATCGACCAGATTCTGGAAATTATCAATACAACTACCCGTGAGTTTAAAGAAATTCCGAGTATTGACCGGACACTGGCAAGCCGCTTTAATCAAAAAACGGAAGACATACAGGAATGGCTGAAACTGACACAATGGTCACAAAAACAATTCGATAAAAAAACGTTCGAAAAAGTACAGTCTCAATTATTCGATCTGGGCATTATCAGTACGAAAATTGGTTATGAAATGGTTGTAAAATAATTTTACAGTTTTATTGACGCTAAAATGACTTCACCCACGGCAACAAATTTAAAAAAAGTAAAAGAAAAGCTTTCTTTGCCAAAGCCATGGGATAATATTGTCATTTTTTTACTGAATATCTTAATAACCATTCCGATTTTTATTATTGCCCATCAGAATTTAATTGATCCGGAATGGTTTTTACATATCGACAGAGTATTGCTGTTTGTGGTGATACTGGTACTGGTTCAGCTGGCACTCCGCCTGCTCAAAACGGTTATCATTATCTGTATTTTCCTGTACCTGCTGGCTTTGATCTGGGGGACTTTATTTGGCGGTTACGGTTTTAATTCCGTTTTTGAAGATTATCGTGCCATGATCTACACCATGTCGGAAGATGCCAATCCGCAGGATATCATTATCTCTAAATTACTGCCGTTTCCCAACAAATCCAAGATTATAGATGCTGTAGATTATACGAATCCTAAAGTCCGCAATTTTGCCTTAAAAGCCACTACCTTGCATTTTCAGGATGTAAAAGGATTCCGGGAATACCGCCAGATCATTCAGTGCTTTGCCGTTTTTGCGGAGGTTAAAAAACGATGGAATTATGTTAACGATCCGAAAGGCCGGGAATATATCGCTTCGGCCAGTGAATCGCTGCAGCACTTTTCCGGCGATTGTGATGACCACGCCATCCTGATGTCGGCATTGATACGCGCCATTGGCGGTACGCCAAGAGTGATCCATACCGGAGGCCATTTGTATCCGGAAATGCTCATTGGTACCAAAGCCGATCTTGAAAACGTGATTTACCTGATCAAAGAGGTTCTTTTTAAAGAGGAAAGTAAAGGTAAAGACATTAATTACCACATAGACGAACGCGGTCAGATCTGGCTGAATCTTGATTATACGGCCAAATATCCGGGTGGTCCGTTTATGTCGGAAGAAATTCTGGGTGAGCTTACCTTTAATTGATTACCAGTTAATTTCCGGTTTTCCTTTTCCTTTCAGAAAGGCGTTGGCTTTCGAAAAATGACGGTTTCCAAACCATAATCCCCTGTTCGCACTCAATGGCGAAGGATGTCCGGTTTCCAGCACAAAGTGACGGTTCCGGTTTATTTTGGCACCTTTTTTCTTGGCAAATCCGCCCCAAAGTAAGAAAACAACGTCTTCTTTTTCATCGGAGATTTTCTGAATCACGGCATCGGTAAATTCTTCCCATCCCTGATTCTGATGGCTGCCCGCCAGGCTTTCTTTTACGGTTAAAGTTGCGTTTAAAAGCAGTACACCCTGGTCTGCCCAGCGTTCCAGGTTTCCGGTTTTCGGAGTGCCGATGCCCAGATCACTTTCAATTTCCTTGAAAATGTTTTGCAGCGACGGCGGGAAAGGAATACCATCGTTCACCGAAAAGCAAAGTCCGTTTGCCTGATTGGGTCCGTGATACGGATCCTGACCAATGATAACGACTTTTACATTATCGAAAGGACAATGGTCGAAAGCTGAAAAAATATGGCTTCCTTTCGGATAACATTTAAATTGCAAATATTCGTTCTTTACGAAGGCGATTAATTTTTCGAAATATGGCTTATCAAACTCAGAAGCGAGTACATTTCCCCAGGAAGGATGTATATTTACTTGCATTTTTTTATTTTTTATCAAAAATAGTATTTTTAGCAGACATTTAGCCTTAGCGATTGGGCTTCTTTGTAAATTTGCAATTCAACTTTTTAAAATGATTTCAATTACCGATAAAACCCTTCAAGATTTAGAATTCAGAACGATACTGAATACCATTTCGGATATTTGCAATACCGAAATCGGGAAAAATAAAGCTCTTGAAATTATACCCTATAAAGATCAGGAAACCCTGATGGATGCGTTATTGCAGACATCCGAGTACGTTTCTTCGTTTACCAATAACAACGCCATACCGAATCATTATTTCGATACCATTACCAATGAGCTTAAGTTTCTGGCCATTGAGGACAGTTTTCTGGAGCTGAGCAGCTTTAGAAAAATAAGTGCTTTGTCGGAAACCGTTAATACGCTGCTTTTGTTTTTCAGAAAATTTGAGGATTATTATCCCAAGTTAAACGAAAAGGCTTCGGAAGTGGAGCTGACAAAATTCATCGTTCAGAAAATTGATGAGGTTGTTGACAAATACGGGGAAATTAAGGATAATGCCTCCCCGGCGCTGGTGGAAATCCGCCGCAATATGAACCTGGTGCGCGGAAAAATCAACCAGAGTTTCGGAACGGCACTTTCCAGTTATAACAGCCTGGGATACCTGGACGACATCCGCGAAACGATCGTCGATAACCGCCGTGTTCTTGCCGTTTTGGCCATGTACCGCCGTAAAGTAAAAGGAACGATACTGGGCAATTCCAAAACCGGAAGCATTACCTATATCGAGCCGGAAGCGACTTTGCGCTATTCCCGTGAATTAAGCAACCTGGAATATGAAGAGCGTGAGGAAATAACACGTATTTTAAAACAGCTGACGAACACTATCCGTCCGTATCTGGAGCTTTTAAAACAGTACCAGGAATTTCTGAGCGATATTGACATTATTGCCGGAAAAGCCAAATATGCCTATAGAATCAACGGTATCCTGCCTACAATCACCAATGAAAAAAGATTGTTTTTCCGCGAGGCCTACCATCCTATTTTATACCTGAACAACAAGCAGAAAAATGCGCCTACCTATCCGCAGACCATTGAGCTGAATGATGAGAACCGGATCATCGTGATTTCCGGTCCTAATGCCGGCGGAAAGAGTATTACCCTAAAAACCATCGGTTTGCTGCAGTTAATGCTGCAAAGCGGGATTTTAATTCCGGTACACGAGCGCAGTGAAACGTTCTTATTTGACAGGATATTAACCGATATCGGCGATAATCAGTCGATTGAAAATCATTTGAGTACGTATAGCTACCGTTTGAAGAATATGAATTACTTCCTTAAAAAATGTAATTCCAAGACCTTATTCCTGATTGACGAATTCGGAACGGGTTCCGATCCGGAACTGGGTGGTGCTTTGGCCGAAACGTTTCTGGAAGAGTTCTACCACCGGGAAGCGTTCGGAATCATTACCACGCATTATACGAATTTAAAAATCCTGGCGAACGAATTGCCGTTTGCCACAAATGCCAACATGCTTTTTGACGAGAAATCCTTAGAGCCGATGTACAAACTGCATCTGGGTCAGGCAGGAAGTTCCTTTACGTTTGAAGTAGCCCAGAAAAACGGTATTCCATACGGATTGATCAATCGTGCCAAGAAGAAAGTTGAAGGCGATAAAGTGCGTTTTGACAAAACCATAGCCAACTTACAGAAAGAGCGTTCCAAGCTTGAAAAAACCTCTCAGAATTTGAAGGAAGAAGAGAGCAAAGCCCGTGAGGAAAGCAAGAAAATGGAAGGCATCAACACCAAGATCCAGCAAAAACTGGAAAGCTACCAGGAATTGTATGATGCTAACCAGCGTTTGATCTATATGGGTCAGAAGATGGACGATATTTCGGAAAAATACTTTAACAACAAGAACAAAAAAGAGCTTATCGGTGAGTTTTTGAAAATGGTGGAAATTGAAAATTCCAAGCGTAAAAAAGTTACCGTTAAAGAGAAAAAAGCGAAGGAAACCGTTCAGAAAGAGATCATCGAAGAAGTAAAAGTCAAGGTTGAAGAAATCCGTAAAGAGAAAAAAGAAAAGAAGATAAAAGCCATCAAAGAGGAAAGCAATAAGCCTAAGATCCCTTTAAAAGTAGGCGACCGCGTGCGCATGCTTGACGGTAAAGCCGTGGGCAGTATTGATGCTATTGAAAAAAATAAAGCAACGGTTAACTACGGGATTTTCACTTCCAAAGTGGATCTGGACAGTTTAGAGCTTGTGGAAAGAAAAAAATAACAAATGGAAGGTTTACCTAAAGATAAAAAGATTGTGCTTTTTGACGGTTACTGCAACCTGTGTGACAGTTCTGTGCAGTTTATCATCAGGCATGACAAGAATGATGTTTTCCGCTTTCTTCCGTTACAATCGGAGCTGGGACAGCAGGTGATCCGGTATATCGGTATTGATACTGCCAAAACCGACAGTATTATTTTATACGAACCGGGAATTGCCTATCATTACAAGGCAGATGCGGCTATTAGTATTGCTAAAACAATAGGTGGCGTATATGCTCTTATGGGCGTGTTTTCACTGGTTCCGAAAGCCATCGCCAATGCCGTTTACGATTATGTTGCCCGAAACCGCTACAAATGGTACGGCAAAAAAGAAAGCTGTATGATGCCTACACCGGAGCTAAAGGCTAAATTCCTGTAAAACTGATAATTATCATTATTTTATCTTTTTTTAAAGTATATATTTGATTGAAACTTAAATCTTATACTTTATGGAAAAACTGGCAATGCCCTTATATTCCTGGTCAAACGGTGCCTTTATTATGATTGGTATCTTTTCACTGGTTGTATTTTGTCTTATAGGGATTGTATTCTTTATGATGAATACCGATAAAAAGAAAAAAGAACGGGATTAGAAAATTTCTAATCCCGTTCTTACATTCAGAAAAAAAATTAAATTATTTTTTAACGATCTTTTTAGTGCTAACACCTTCGTTAGTCGTGATATTCATAAAATAAACACCTGCGTTTAATTCCGAAACATTTACCTGAGCTTCAGATACCGCATCCAGTTTAACAGCTTTTACAGTTCTGCCATTGATGTCGTTAACCTGAACAGCATTGATTAAAAGATTCGCATTGTTCGTAATCGTTACCACATCATTAGCCGGGTTAGGGAAAACGGATAGTTTAGACGCTAAGAAATCGGCAGTTGAAGCCGTTGCTGTAGCGGTAATCGCAACATTATCGATGCTCAGCAAATTCTTGTCACTATTATTATTTCTCCAGGCAATGTAGATATTCTGTCCGGCAAATTGGGATAGATCTATCGTTTTATTTTGCCAGGTATTCACCTCTGCTGAGATATTATAAACGGTAGTCCCGAAATTTGCAATACTGGTTCCGGTGGTAGAAACATATACGGTATAACCATCTCTGAAAGCAGGATCGGTATCTCCGGATTTCGCATTGAATTTTAATTCAACTACATTATTAGCCGGCACTGCAATTTGCGGCGACACTAACCATCTGTCTGCCTGTCCGGCAGGATTAAACCATGATGTTGTAGAAGCTACTTTATTTCCCGCTTCTGAAGTCCAGGAAACAACAGCCCAGGCATTTGTTCCAAATACTCCCGCATAGGTTCCGTTTGGCGTTAATCCGTCTACATTATGAAGTGTCCATCCCGCTAAAGTGGCATTGTTTTCAAAATTTTCCTGAAAAATAGTAGTTTGTGCATTCGCACTAAATAGCGTTCCAAATAGCAGACCTGCAAAAAGTAATGTTCTTTTCATTAAATATATTTTTAGATTAATAAAAGTAAATTTAACGACTAAAATTTAAGTAAAAAACTACAAATATGTTAATTCGGAAAATCCCTACAGCAACGTTAATACCTATAAAAAAACCTTAAGATTAACTTAAGGTTTTGGATAAAAGCTATTTTTTTTACTAATTTTCTTATTTTCTAAGGTAAAAATCCAATAAAACAATGGCTGCCATTGCTTCAACGATAGGTACTGCACGCGGCACCACACACGGATCATGACGTCCTTTCCCCTGCTGTTCGATCAGATTGCCTTTATTATCAAGAACTTCCTGTTTTTGCATAATGGTGGCTACCGGTTTAAAAGCGACCCTGAAATAGATATCCATTCCATTGCTGATGCCTCCCTGGATTCCGCCGGAAAGGTTGCTCTTTGTTGTTCCGTCGGCATTGTACAGGTCATTGTGTTCGCTTCCTCTCATTTTAGCCCCGCAGAAACCGCTTCCGTATTCAAATCCTTTAACGGCATTAATAGAAAGCATGGCTTTACCCAATTCGGCATGAAGCTTGTCGAAAACCGGTTCTCCCAGGCCAATCGGCACATTCTGGATCACACAGGTTATCGTACCGCCAACGGTATCCCCGTCTTTACGGATTTCTTTAATATAGTCTTCCATTTTCTGAGCCGTTGCCAGATCCGGACAACGCACCGCATTTGACTCCGTTAAGGAAAAATCCAAAGCCTGGTAGGGTTTATCGATAAAGATATCGCCAACAGAAGAAACAAAAGCATTAATCTTAATTTCCGGCATTGCCTGTTTTGCAACAGCTCCAGCCACTACTCTGCTCACGGTTTCTCTTGCCGAGCTCCTTCCGCCGCCGCGGTAATCTCTTATTCCATATTTCTGCTCATACACATAATCGGCATGGCTTGGACGGTAAGTATCTTTAATATGTGAATAATCGTCTGATTTCTGGTTGGTATTCGGTACTATAAACCCAATGGAAGTGCCTGTTGTTTTTCCTTCAAATATTCCGGATAAAAACTGTACTTCGTCTTCTTCTTTTCGTTGGGTAACAATAGCCGACTGACCGGGTTTTCTTCTTTGCATTTCCTGTTGAATCGCATCAAAATCCAAAGTTATTCCGGCAGGACAGCCATCGATAATGCCTCCTAATGCGTCTCCATGTGATTCTCCAAAAGTTGTGATCCTGTATAGTGTTCCAAATGTATTTCCTGCCATGAGTATAATTTTTATACAAAAATAAGGTATTCCGTTAGCTTATCAATAATAAACTTTTCTCAAAAAACTAATAATTATTTAATGTTTCACTAAATATTTAATAACAACAAACCTGTTTATTTGTTAAACTTAAAATTCAATTCATTGAAAAAGAGAATTGTTGATATTGTAGTGATTTCCGATGTGCACTTAGGTACTTATGGTTGTCATGCCAAAGAATTATTGGAATATCTGAATAGTATCAAGCCAAAAATACTAATCTTAAACGGCGATATTATTGACATCTGGCAATTTAGAAAATCTTATTTTCCCAAATCCCATTTAAAGGTTGTCAAAAGGTTACTTGATTTCTCTTCCAAAGGAACCAAAGTTTATTATATTACCGGAAACCATGATGAAATGCTGCGGAAGTTCAGCGATACCACTATGGGGAATTTTTCCATAGTAGACAAACTGGTCTTACCGCTGCATGATAAAAAAGCGTGGATCTTTCACGGTGATATTTTCGACAATTCCGTTCATCATGCCAAATGGATAGCCAAACTGGGCGGGATTGGCTATGATTATTTAATCCTG
This sequence comes from Flavobacterium inviolabile, assembly GCF_013389455.1. Classification (NCBI taxonomy): domain Bacteria; kingdom Pseudomonadati; phylum Bacteroidota; class Flavobacteriia; order Flavobacteriales; family Flavobacteriaceae; genus Flavobacterium; species Flavobacterium inviolabile. The sequence continues at coordinate 3,228,406 of NZ_CP058278.1, forward strand.
CTGAACCGTTTTATCAACTGGTGCCTGATAAAAATGGGCAAAGAGCCGTATTCGTTATCCAAAAAGATAAAAGCCAGCGTAAAAAAAGCCGTGAAGTTTATTTCGGATTTTGAAACCACCGCTACCGATCTTGCCATTGAAAAGAATTACGATTATGTGATCTGCGGACACATACACGAACCCAAGATCGAAGCCAAAGAAAATAAAAAAGGGAAAACGCTTTATTTGAATTCCGGTGACTGGGTTGAAAATTTAACCGCTTTGGAATACAACAAGAAACGATGGAAACTGTATCAGCACACCAAAGAGGCTTTTGCTGATGATGAAGAGGATTATTTCGAGCTGGAAACAAAATTAAGCCAGGAAATCCTTTCTCTAAAAATACTGATGAAAAGTTAATTATTTAACAAATTTTAGTAAATTAGCTAAAACATTTTACTAAAATGAAATTACGATACCTGCCCCTGATTGCTGTTGCATTTCTGGCTTCATGTTCCTCTTCCTCTGAAGGAGAAGGCACTACAGATAACCCGTCGGCTTCCGATTATTTTCCCTTGCGAAGCAGTAATTACTGGACCTACGAAATCAACGATGCAAGCGGGAATACTGTAAAAGATTCCTTGTACATTTCTAATGATACCCTTATTGCCAGCACTGCTTATAAAAAGTTTAAAGCGAAAGATTTTCCAACCGGATTTTATTCCAATTCCTTAAACAAAAACGGTGTCCGGAAATCCGGTGACCAGTTACTGGCATCGGGAATCATAGGGATCACTCCGGCCGCACAGCTGCCCATTAATATAAACCTGAGTGATTTTATCATATTTAAAGAAAATGCTGCTCCCAATCAGCTCTTGAGTACGGTTACCGGCGTAATGCAGCAAACCGTTCAGGAATACCCCTTAACAATAGAATATAAGGTTACTTCAAAGGCAGGCAATTCCTTTTCCAACTATATTTCTCCCAACGGAGATCCGTATACCAATGTAAAAGCTGTTAACACAATTGTTAATTTAAAAGTTTCGACTGTGGTTTTTGGCATAACTTTTGTAGTACTACCGTCGCAGGACGTTCTTATTTCTACGCAGTATTTTTCAAAAGACATTGGTGTGGTGCATACGAATACCAATTTAAGTTATCAGTTAGCAGCAGGTCTTCCCCCGGGAATCTCTTTACCAATACCGAGTTCGGCGAATCAAACGCAACAGGAATATTTAGACGTTTATCATATTAATTAAAAAGAAAAATCACTCTGTAACTTCATAAAATCGTTTGTTAAAGAATTACAAATGGTTTTATAAAAAACTAACCGCAGAGTGGTATTATTTGTTAAATTATTTATTTATGAAGAAACTATTTTTCTCTGCCTTTATGCTAATCGGATTAGCATTTGGCGCACAAGCTCAGGAAATTTCTAAAAATGCATTAGGTCTGCGTTTAGGAGACAATGATGGTTTTGGTGGAGAAGTATCTTATCAGAGAGGTCTTTCAAAAAACAATCGTCTTGAAGTGGATTTAGGCTGGAGAAACAGCAAGCACACCGATGCTTTCAAACTATCAGGCTTATATCAATGGGTTTGGAACATTGATGGTGGCTTTAACTGGTATGCTGGTGTTGGTGCCGGAGTGGGCAGTTGGAGTTATGAAAACGATTACCATGTTGATGTAAAAGACAGCGGTACTTTCGTTTTTGCAGCCGGTGATATCGGAATTGAGTATGTATTCGATATTCCGTTACAGCTATCATTAGACTTCCGTCCTGAACTTTATTTTAATGATGATTACAGAGGAGACAATTTTGGTCCGGATATCGCATTAGGTATTCGTTACCGTTTCTAAATAAAAAAGTCCCGAATAGTATTCGGGACTTTTTTTTATGAAAAATCTTTTACGGCCTTGAGGTATAAATTCTCATACAGCGGTAAAACATTCATGATATCAAATTCTTTGGAAACTTCGAGGGCATTTTTCTTAAACTGCAGTAAGGTTTCGTCATCCGACAATATTTTCACAGCATTTTCAGACATCTGCATAACGTCACCCACATCACTCAGGTAACCGGAGAATCCCTGCTTGTTCACTTCCGGCAATCCTCCCGAATTACTAGAAATAACCGGTACGCCGCAAGCCATGGCTTCCAGGGCAGCTAATCCGAAACTTTCCGTTTCCGACGGCAGTAAGAACAAATCGGAATAGCACAATATCTTATCGATCTCATTACTGTTTCCGAAGAAAATAACCTTATCGGTAATGTTCAGGTCTTCACATAGTTTTTCGGCTACCTCTTTTTCCGGTCCTTCTCCAACCATCATTAGTTTGGAAGGAATCTGTTTCTGAATTTCATTAAAGATTTTCACCACATCCGGAATACGTTTTACTTTTCGGAAGTTACTGATATGGGTAATAATTTTCTCTTCTTTAGTTGCCATTAAAGAACGATGGCAGGGAGAATTTACATCTATCCTGTTTTTGTCAATTTCAATGAAGTTGGGAATTACCTGAATTTCTTTTTCAATATCAAACAACCGGTAGGTTTCGTCTTTCAGGCTTTGGGAAACCGAAGTTACCACATCCGATTTATTGATACTAAAACTTACAGCAGGCTTATAAAAAGGGTGATTTCCCACTAAAGTAATATCCGTTCCGTGTAAGGTGGTTACCATCGGGATACGGATTCCTTCATCTTCCAGCATTTTTTTAGCCATATAGCCAGCATAGGCATGAGGAATGGCATAATGAACGTGCAGCAATTCAATTTTGTGCAGTTTTACCATATCCACCAGCTTGCTCGACAACGCTAATTCATAAGGCTGGTAATGAAATAAAGGATATTCCGGAACGTGTACTTCGTGATAGTGTATATTGTGATTTAATAAGGCCAGACGAACCGGCTGACTGTAAGTTATAAAGTGTATTTCGTGTCCTCTCCGCGCCAGTTCCAGGCCCAGCTCTGTAGCCACTACTCCACTACCTCCAAAGGTTGGATAACATACTATAGCAATTTTCATTTTTTAATTTTAAAAGTGAAACTAAAGTACAGTAAAAAAGTAAGGTAAAACCGATTTTTAGATAAAATTAACGAAATAAAAAGGTTATCGTTTTAAGACTTTCTCATAGCCTGAAATCCATTCGGCAACCGTCATTTTTGTAAAAAGTTCCGCCAGTAAATCATACGGAATCGCCTCCATCTTTTTAAAACGGATACAGCTTTTCCCCATATCCAGTTTTGTTTTAACATGTTTGGGATATTCGGCCACAAACCAATCCAGCAGGTTTTTATCCATATACAGCCCCATGTGGTACACCGCAATAAAGTTCTTCTGGGAAGCAATGCTCAAAAACGGCAAAGCCTGTTTGGGATCACAATGATAACCGTTCGGATAGATACTATGCGGAACCACATAGGTTACCATACCATAGCTCATGGTTTCCTCAAAACCTTCCGGAAGATTTTCTTTGGTAATTTTTCGCAATGTATTCATTGCTGCTTTCCGGTCGTCCGGTAAGGCGTCAAAATACGCGTCTGCTGTTGTTGCTTTAGATTGCATAAAACTTGTTTTTAGAACGGAAATCGGATTGCTTAATCGGTTATCGCTTCATAAATCACTTTCTGAATATCTTCTCTTATATTCTCTTTGGAAAGTTTGTTTACCGTACTTTCCGGGAATGTTCTGTTTGAAAGGAAAACATATACAATTTCCTTATCCGGATCGGCCCATGCCATGGTTCCGGTAAATCCGGTATGTCCGAAACTGGTCATCGACACACAGCCACAGGTTGGCCCTTCTTTTCCTAATTGCGGTTTGTCAAATCCTATTCCTCTTCTATTTCCTTCTTTGCAAAAAGCACAGTTATTAAAATCGTCAAAGGTTTTTTCAGAGAAATACTGATGGTTTCCGTAGTTTCCTTTTTGAAGGTACATCTGCATCATTTTGGCCACATCAACCGCATTGGCAAACAATCCGGCATGTCCGGCTACACCATCCTGCATTGCCGCACCCATATCGTGAACATAGCCCTGAACTTTGGTGTAACGGTAGTATTTGTCAATCTCTGTTGGCGGAATAATATCCATATCCATTTTTCGCAACGGGTTATAGGTCATAGTGCTTGCTCCCAACGGTTTGTAGAAAGCGGCATCACTTAGCACATCCAATGTTTTATGGGTGGTTTTCTCCAAATAATCTTTAAGCAGGATAAACGAAAAGTCACTGTATTTGTATTCTTTTTTCGGCAACAATTTGCTCATCGCAATTCGTTTGATGATTGTGTCCGAATAGTCTTTTCTCAAATACAGGTTTTCATCAACCTGAAGCGGAAATTCCGGGGAATACGTCAAACGGTAATATTTTTTGGAAGGGCGTTTGGTGCTGTCCAGCGTACTCTGATAAAAAGGGATCCATGCCTGAAAACGAGCCTGGTGCGTCAGCATGTCTTTTAAAGTAATGTTCTTTTTATCGGTATCGGCAAAAACCGGCAGCATTGTTCCCAGTTTAGCATCCATTTCCAGTTTTTTCTTATCGTACAACTGCATAACATTAGGCAATGTCGACAATATTTTCGTTAATGAAGCCAGATCATAGACATCCTGATTCGTTACCTTGTCGGTGTTTTTATAGTCGCGGTATCCAAACGATTTCTGGTAGAAAATTTTTCCTTTTCTGGCTACTACTATCTGTAATCCCGGTGTCATTTTTCCGTCGATTGCTTTTTGAGCGAGCTTGTCGATCTTAGCCAGGATGTACGGATTCATTCCCACATTTTGCGGTGTTGTAAATCCAAGACGGTTAATTTTGTTGGTTTTCAGTCCGTCGTTAACCTTAAATGCATTGTTAATCGAAACCGGAAGTTTTCCTTTGGCTCCGATTCCGCCAAAGATCACTTCTGCCGCTACCGTCTGCGCAATGTCATTATTCTGATACGCCAGCACTACTCCCTTAAAAACATCAAAGCTTTCAATGGACAGCAGCGTATACGGTTTTGCAAAAACGGTCAGGATCACATTATTACTACCGGCAAACAGGTTTAACAGGGATAGTTCCTTTGGCGTGAAATCATGTTTCTTCCAGGCACCGTCCGCTTTGTGGAATCCGACAATTATTTTGTTGTAGTTTTTTAATTTATCCAGCATTAACGGAACAGAATCCAATGCGATTTCCGTGACCGGCGCATAGGTTCGCAACGTATTCAGGAATGTTTCGTTCTTATCATCACCCAGTTTTATATAGGCGATGTTTTCATTTTCCAGCGCGCCAATCGGCAGTTCATTATCGGCATTTTTTAAAACCGTAATGGCATTTTCATACAGCTGGTAGTTTAAATCGTCAAACTCCGGCGCATTCAAATCGCTAACCAGGTTGTTTAAATCAATCGGTTTGTATTTGTTCAGCCCGATTCTGTATTTGTATTTCAGGATCTTTTTTACCGAATATTCAATACGGTCATCGGATAAAATCGAGTCGTTGTATGCCTGGCAAAATTTTTCGATGGCAACCGGAACGTTTTCTGCAAATAACAAAACGTCGTTTCCGGCTAAAAAAGCTTCCAGATCAATATCGCCCGGCTGTTTGAAATTGCTGGCGCCTTTCATGTTCAGCGCATCGGTAAAAATCAATCCGTCGAAGCCCAGTTCTTTCTTCAGTACGTTTGTTACCACTTCATACGAAATAGAACTCGGATAATTCGGACGCGGTTCCAGGCTCGGCACATTTAAGTGGGCGACCATAACGCTGGAAAGTCCTTCCCTGAATAGTTTTTTATATGGGTAAAATTCAACATCTTCCAGTCGTTCTTTTGTAAAGTTTACGAGCGGCAGGGTGTAATGTGAGTCGTTTTCGGTAGCGCCGTGTCCGGGAAAGTGTTTTCCGGTGGCGTATACATTTTCGCTTTGAATACCTTTCATCAGCGCCAATGCCCGTTTGGTTACATTTTCTTTGTTTTCCCCGAATGAACGGTTGCCGATAATAGGGTTACGGGGATTTGTATTGATATCCAGCACCGGTGCAAAATTGAAATGCAGTCCCATACGTTTTGCCTGTATGGCCATTTGCTGTCCCATTTTCTCTATCAGTTTTATATCCTGAATAGCACCCAAGGTCATATTCCACGGATAACGATAGGTAGAGTCCAGACGCATGCTCAATCCCCATTCGGCATCAATACCCATGAACAGCGGTACTTTGGATTTGGATTGGTAAAAGTTCGTTAGTCTTGCCTGACGCACCGGGCCACCCTGAAAAAAGATCAGTCCGCCTACTTTGTAGTCTGTAACGAGTTTTTCAACCGATTTCACATGCGCTGCATCTTTATTGGAATAAGCCGCTACCATGAAAAGTTGTCCCAGTTTTTCTTCAAAAGTCAATTGATTGTAGATACTATCCACCCAGGTTTTCTCACGCTCTTCAGAAAAGTCTGAAACAGGTTTAGGGCTTTGAGCAAAGAGCAACTGACTGCAAAATAATATTAGAAAAACCGAATATCTCATTAACGTATTTTTTAAATAAATAAAATCATCATGCACAAATTGCCGCATGATGATTTTTAATATTAGTATTTTATTTTTTGTTTTAAAAGAAGCGGCTGTGCCAGCTTTCGCTAGCAGGAACTTCCCAAAAATCCTGCCATTCCCCAATGGTATTAACCAGATTATTAAAAACAATAGTGTTTTCGGAAACCGCTTTTTCCTTTGCCATTTTCTTAAACTCGATCAACGGTTTGTGAGCAATATGCTCGCCCAGTTTAAAAGTAACATTCATCTTGTCTAAAAGATCAACGCTGTACTTTTTCTCTAAATCCTGGATGAACTGAACCGAAGCATCAATGGAGCATCCTGTAGCGGATTGTTTTTCCTGATTAACGGCCAGTATAATGAAACGGTTATATCTGGTTACAAAGGAAGCTTCCAGTCCGGTTCCGTGTGCAGCCCAATTGCTGATAAAACCCTCAAGAGAAGCTTCTATTTCGGCAATTTCTTCTTCTGAGAATTTTCGGTTTGCCTGATAAATCCAGATTTTGGATTCTTCCGGCAAGGTATCAAAAGGTACATACATAATTATAAGTCTTTAGCATTAGCAATTAATTCTGCCACGTCCATAACTTTGATTTCGTGTTCTTTTTCTTTAAACTTCACACCATCGGTCATCATTGTATTACAAAACGGGCAACCTGCTGCTATAATTTCAGGCTGGGTTTCAAGAGCATCTTCCGTACGCTCCACATTAATATCTTTGTTTCCTTTTTCAGGTTCTTTAAACATCTGTGCGCCACCGGCTCCGCAACATAGTCCGTTTGCACGGGAACGTTTCATCTCTACCAGTTCGGCATCCAGTTTCCGGATTAATTCACGGGGTGCTTCATAAACATTATTGGCACGTCCTAAATAGCACGGATCGTGGAACGTAATTCTTTTTCCTTTGAATTGTCCTCCTTCAATAGTTAAACGCCCGTCGTCCAGAAGGGATTTTAAAAACTGCGTGTGGTGAACCACTTCATACGTTCCTCCAAGTCCCGGATATTCGTTTTTAATCGTATTGAAGCAATGCGGACAAGCCGTCACGACTTTCTTTACTTCATAGGCATTCATGACTTCGATATTCATCATTGCCTGCATCTGGAACAGGAATTCGTTTCCGGCTCTTTTTGCAGGATCGCCGGTACAACTTTCTTCCGTACCTAAAACAGCAAAAGGAACATTCGCCTGGTTTAATATCTTTACAAATGCTTTTGTAATTTTTTTAGCTCTATCGTCAAAACTTCCTGAACACCCAACCCAGAAGAGCACTTCCGGCTGTTTGCCTTGGGCCATCATTTCGGCCATTGTAGGAACTACTAAATTTGCTGACATATCTTTTATAATAGTTGCAAAACTTGCAATGTTGTTTTTAAATTAATTTTCGTCTTTCCAGTTCAAACGGTCCATTTGGTTGTACTGCCAAGGCGCTCCGTTGTTTTCGATGTTGGTCATCATACTGTTCAGCTCTGTTGGTGCCGCACTTTGCTCCATCACCAGATATCTTCTCATATCCATAATAATGGAAAGCGGACTGATATTTACCGGGCATTCTTCCACACAGGCATTACAGGACGTACAAGCCCATAATTCTTCTGTAGTGATGTAATCATTCAATAAGGATCTGCCATCCGGTATAAAAACACCTTTATTGGCATCAATATTTTTTCCAACTTCTTCCAGACGATCACGCGTATCCATCATGATCTTTCTTGGTGATAGTTTTTTACCTGTCTGATTTGCCGGACAAGAAGACGTACAACGTCCGCATTCCGTACAGGTATAAGCGTTCATTAGCTGTACCCAGTTTAAATCCTGAACATCACTTGCCCCGAATTTAGAATGCACTGCCGTTTCGTCTGCCGGCGGTGCAGCAAAAGGATCGGCATTTGGATCCATCATTAATTTTACTTCTTTGGTAACCGATTCCAGGTTGTCAAATTGCCCCTGAGGTTTTAAGTTCGCAAAATAGGTATTGGGGAAAGCCAACAGGATGTGCAAGTGTTTTGAGAAGTACAGGTAGTTCAGGAAGATCAGGATCCCAACGATGTGCAACCACCAGGCCGCTCTTTCAATTACCACTACTGCTCCTTCTGACATTCCGTTGAATATTGGCGCAATAAACTGCGATACCGGGAAAGCTCCCGCCTGACTGTAATGCCCCACTCCCAATGTTTGTAAATGCAGATCGGCCGCATTTAAAACCAGGAATAAAACCATTAAAACGGTTTCAAAATACAGGATGTTGTTTGCATCGCTTTTTGGCCAGCCTTTTAAGTCGTTGCTGATGAATCGCTTTAGCTTAACAATATTTCTTCTGATCCAGAACGTGACAATGGCAACGATTACCAATAATGCCAGTACTTCAAAAGAACCGATCAGGATGTTATAGAAAACGCCCAGAAAGGAGAAAACCCGGTGTGTTCCGAATAATCCGTCAATCAGAATTTCCAGCACTTCAATATTAATGATAATAAAGCCTAAATAAACTACTATATGCAGTGCACCGGCAATAGGTCTTTTAACCATTTTTGATTGTCCTAAAGCAATCATTGCCATGTTTCTCCATCGCTCTTTAGGATTATCATATCGGTCTACATCCTGTCCTAATTTGATATTACGAATCAGTTTTTTTACATTTTTAGCAAAATAACCAATTCCTAATATAAGAATGATGGCAAATAGTATATTGTCTAAATAACTCATATAAATAGTAATTAATGCTATTATTTTTTATCTTCCGAATTAGCCTTTTCTTCTTCAGGGGCTACATAAGGCGCTGCCTTTTTACCAAATAAAGAGAAATGTACATATCGTTTAGGGTTCAACTTCATATCGCCAAGTAACAATTCCAATTGTTTGGAAGCACCTGCCAAGTTTTTATACATGGCTTCGTCTTTTAACAATTTACCCATTGTTCCTTTTCCTGCCTGTAAATCCAGCATGATCTTGTCTACATTTGCCAATGTGGTTTCAAGATTTTTAATTGTTTTTCCAAGGTTTGCTTTAGCCAGTGTATCGGACATTTTTGCAAAGTTGGTCGACACTTTATCAATATTGGTAATGGTATGATCCAGTTTTCCTTTGTTATCGGCTAATAATTTGTCAACATTAGCAGAAGCCGCACTAAAATGGGTCAGTGTTTTGTTTAGCTCCGCTACAGTACTTTTCAGGTTAGCCTGTGTAGCCGGGTCCAAAACGTTGTTTACACTGGTTAACATTACATCGGCATTTGCCAGAACTTTATCCAGTCTTTCCTGGATGGGTGCTAATTTATCTTCCAGTTTCGCTGTTAATCCCTGTTTTACATCTCCTTGTAAATAATCGCCGGATTGTGCTATGGAAGTATCTTTAAAGTTAGGAATAATAGCAATTTGTTTTCCACCGATGAATCCCGGTTCGTAAATACTGGCAATACTGGACTTCGAAATAGCGAAATCATTTTTAATCTGCATTTCTACCAATAATTTCCCGGTATTTTTCTGAATTTCGATACTGTTGATTTTACCAACCACCAATCCGTTGATCGTAATGGGTGCCGAAGGTGATAATCCTTCCACGTTGTCATATACTACATAAAAATTACGATTGGAATCAAATAGGTTTTTACCTTTTAGAAAACTGTACCCCCATAAACATACTACGATTGAGGTAATGACTAAAATTGCCGTTTTTATTTCTCTTGTTATTTTCAAAATTCAATTATTTAATGAGCAAAATTAAAAATAAATATTTTCAATTACGGGATTTATTTTAAGGCTTCCTGAATAGTGATCTTTTTACCGTCTTTGTAGGCAACAATAAATGCCGACGTAAATCCTTTATCCTTAGCTTGTGCTAAAAGTTCTTTTGCCTCAGAATGCTCCTTGGTTTGTCCGTAAAAATATTTAATAATGTTCTTATCTTCTTCCATGGAAATATTGTTTAGTCCCTTAAAGTTACCGGGTACTAAATCCAATTTCTTTCCGCTGGCAGAGATCTGAACTTTAAAAACCACTCCTTTATTAGAAGCTACCGGTTTTATTTCTTTTTTAATTTCCTTAGTTACTTTAGCAGTGTCTACTTTTGTTTTGGTTTCTCTGGTATCTTTTTCTGCTACTTTAGAAGGTGTCGGTTTGTCCTCACGACCAACTGAAACACCCGGTACGAAGTATTCTTTTTTATAGCTCAGGATAGCATCACCAATGGCTTTTGCCAGATCTTCCTGTCCGTTATCCGAACTCAGGTAAGCGCCTTCTTCTTTATTGGACACGAATCCCATTTCGATCAAAACACGCGGCATGTAGATTTTTCGCAATACTAAGAAACCGGCCTGTTTTACACCTCTGCTCTTTCTGCCCAGTCCGTTTTCAAATCCGTCCTGAATACGTGCAGCAAGGTCAATACTCTGTTCGATGTATTCTTCCTGTAAAAGTGTCATTCCAATTAATGATTCCGGAGAATTCGGATCGTAACCGTCATATTTCATCTTATAGTCACTCTCCATCGTCACTACGGCATTCTCCTTTTTCGCCACTTCCAAGTTCGAAGCGTTACGGGTAACCCCCATTACATAGGTTTCCGTTCCGGAAGCTACCGTATTTTTATTGGCATTACAGTGGATTGACACAAAAATATTCGCATCATTTCTGTTTGCGATATTGGCTCTTTCATCCAATTCGATAAATACGTCGGTCTTACGGGTGTAAATAACCTGAATATTCGGGTCTTTCTCTAAGATCTTCCCTACTTTTAAGGCTACATTCAGAGCATTGTTTTTTTCTACAAATCCATGATAGACCGCACCGAAATCATTTCCTCCGTGACCGGGATCCAGAACTACTTTAAATTTCGAGTTATTTTGAGCAAATGCGACCTGAAAAAACAGTATCAAAAATAGTGAGCTTATAAAATTAGTCTTGATGTTCCCTGTCATAGTCTTTGTAATTTATCGATAATGGTTATAATTTTATTAAATGCTTATTTTTGAGAAAAAATATATGTAAGTTTGAACCGTCAAAAATTGAGCCATATTTTTACAAAAATAGTATTAAAACCTTTGCGTACAAACTTATTTCATATCGTTTTATTATCATTTTTTCTGTTTGCCGGAAAACATGAAATCTATTCCCAGGAAATCAAATCCCAAACCAAAAAGATACCTGCTGAAAAACAGAAAGATAGCATTCATTTGGGCACTGAAAGCATGAAAAAACTTTCAGCAGAAACAAAAAATGATTCTGTCAAAAAAAAGAAGTCTTCTCTTGACGGAATTGTGAAGAGAAAAGCGAAAGACTATGAAAAAATTGACCAAAAAAAGAAGCAGTTAACGCTATACAACGAAGCGGAACTTATCTATAAAGACATCGATTTAAAGTCCGGAATTATCGTTTTAGACTATGAAAAAGACGAAGTATATGCCGGAAGAATCAAAGATAGTTTAGGAAATTACTCACAATTTCCGGTTTTTAAGCAAGGACAGAATGTGGTTGAACCGGATTCCATCCGTTTTAATATCAAAACCAAAAAAGCAAAGGTCTGGAATTCCCGGACGGAGCAGCAGGATTTTAGAATCAAGGCTGAAATTTCAAAAAAAGAGAGTGATTCGGTTTATTTCATGAAAAATGCCCGTTTTACAACTTCTAAAAATATTGAAGATCCCGAATATTATTTCCTGGCACGAAAAATCAAGTTCGTACCCGGTAAAAAAGTTGTTGTGGGATTAACGAATATGGTTATTGCCGATGTTCCAACACCAATCGGACTTCCTTTCGGTTATTTCCCGATGAGTGAAAAAGCAGCATCCGGTTTTATCATTCCTTCATTCGGAGATACCCGGGACAAAGGTTATTTCCTTCAAAACGGAGGATATTATTTCGCTTTGAGCGATTATTACGATCTGGCAGTTTTAGGAGATTATTATACGAACGGAAGTTATGCCCTGCGTTTTGAAAGCAACTATGCCAAGCGTTATGATTTTAACGGCCGTGTAAACATCCGTTTTGAGAATCAGATCCAGAACGAGCGTGGTTTCCCGAATTACAGCAAGAGGCGGGAGTACAATATCCAATGGTCGCACTCCCAGGATTCCAAAGCAAGTCCCAATTCCCGGTTTTCGGCTTCTGTTAACTTAGGTAGTAGCCAGTATTTCAGAAACTCGCTTAACATGATCAACGTAGGTTCTTCCCTGAACAACAACATGAGTTCCTCGGTTTCCTACTCGCAAACGCTGCAAACGGTTCCACAGGTAAACTTTTCCGTTACGGCAACCCACTCCCAAAACACCAACACACAGGCAATCGACATGACCCTGCCTACTTTCCAGGCAAGTGTTGACCGTATTTTCCCTTTTGCCAAAAAAGATGAAATCAAAAAAGGTATTTTTAAAAATATCAACTTCCAATATAATTTAAGAGCTGAAAACCGTATTAAAACGACAGATTCCCTGTTTTTTACGTCGCAGATGTTCCGCGATGCCAAATCCGGATTTCAACACAGCATTCCGATCAGTACCAACTTTAAAGTTTTTAAATATTTCAGTGTAACTGCCGGAACAAACTATAGCGAGGTATGGTATTTAAAAACGATCAACAAAGAGTTTGACGCCACACAAAACAAAGTGATCACTAACGATGTAAACGGTTTCGACTCTTACAGAACCTATAATTTCACATCGAACGTGGGTACCACTATTTACGGTACTTTTAATTTTGGTGATGATAAAAAAATCCAGGCAATACGCCACGTAATGCGTCCGAGTGTATCCTACTCCTACACACCGAGTTTTGAGAAATATTACGACACTTATGCTATTGATGCCACCGGAGCAACACGCCAAGATTATTCCCGGTTTGAAAACGGAATATTCGGTGCGCCGGGTAAAAACTATTCCAACAACATTGGTCTTAGCTTAAGCAATACTTTTGAAGCCAAAGTCCGCGATTCCGATCCGGCAAAAACAGAGCCTAAAAAAGTAATGCTGCTAAACAACCTTAACTTCTCGACCAACTATAATATTGCTGCCGATTCACTTGCGTGGTCACCGGTAGTGGTTTCCGGAGGAACACAGTTGTTAAACAATAAAATGAATGTGAATTTCGGAACTACATTGGACATGTATGCCATTGACAATGCCGGAAAACGTATCAACACTTATAACATCGACAATGGTGGCAGCCTGTTCCGTATGACGAGTGCGAACATTACCATTAACTATAGCGTTTCCAGTTCCGATTTCGGACCAAGCAGCGACAAAAACAAAAAAGATAACGATCAGAATGTTATGAACGGCGGGCGTCCGGATGATTTATTTGGCCGTTCTACCGATTTGAGCGATAACCGTCAGAGTTTGTTTAAGGATGATGACGTAGAAAAAAAGGACAATTTTAAAGGGTTTTACCAGCTGGAATTGCCCTGGGATTTACAGTTTGCTTATTCCCTGACCTATGCAAATAACAACCGTGAAAGTCAGATTTCAACCAACTCGTTAATGGTTTCCGGAAACGTAGACCTGACTCCAAAATGGAAAGTGGGTGTTTCTTCCGGATATGACTTTGCCCGAAAAGGGGTTACCTTTACCCAGCTGCGTTTTGAAAGGGATTTATTGAGCTGGCGTATGAGTTTTAACTGGGTTCCTTTCGGAGATTATTCCTATTGGGGCTTCTTTATCGGAATCCGCTCTTCTGTTCTTAGCGATATTAAATGGGATAAACGTAGTGTTCCGGATCGTCGTTTACGATAAAAATTCACCTAACATAGTATGAAAAAAATCATTTTTACAGCTAAGGCTCCGGCTCCTATCGGACCTTACAGCCAGGCAGTCCTTGTTAATGACAGCACATTATATACTTCCGGCCAGATCGCTTTGGATCCGGTTACAGGAGATTTAGTAATGGATTCCATAGAAGTGGAAACCAAACAGGTTATGGAGAACATGACCGCTGTTCTTGAAGCCGCAGGAATGACCTTTGAGAACGTTGTAAAGACCACAATCTTTATTAGCGACATGAACGATTTTGCGAGAATAAATGCTGTTTACGGTGCTTATTTTAATGAAAAAACCGCTCCAGCTCGTGAAACGGTTCAGGTGGCTTGTTTGCCAAAAAACGTTAATGTAGAAATCTCTATGATTGCAGAGAAATAGCTTTCAGCAGCAATTCGGCAGTTGCCTGATTGGTTGCTAACGGCACATTATGCACATCACACACCCTTATGAGCATGTTAATATCCGGCTCATGAGGGTGTTTTGCTAAAGGGTCTTTAAAGAACAGGACCATATTGCATTTTCCTTCTGCCACACGGGCCGCAATCTGCGCATCTCCTCCCAATGGTCCGGACAGCATTTTCAACACCTTAAATCCCGCATTTTCCGCTTTGTTTCCGGTAGTTCCCGTTGCGATTAAAGTAATGTTTTCCGATTTCAGAAAAGCTTTGTGTTCGTTCAGGAACTGAACCAGATCGGCTTTCATACCATCATGGGCAATAACAGCTATTTCCATTTTATACTGTGTGATAATTAATTAATCCGTCTATGGGTTTGCGATACACATTCCCCAGTGTAAGTCCGTTCTCGTTTAAGACCATTTCCAGTTCTTCTTTCAGATAGTAGGCAATCGAACCGATGAAGTGCACTGGGATCTCACGGCAGTCATCAAACTGGGTGATGTAATTGTCCACAAAAACCTGCATGTCATGCAAAACGATCTTCCGGATGAATTCATGATCCTTATGCTTGATTAAAAACTTGGCAAAGGTTGCCAGAAAGGCATTCGGATTGGGTACTTTATAGAAGTTGTGTTTCAGCACATCGGCATCCAGATCATACTCTTTTTCAAATTCTTTAGCCAGTTCCTGCGGCATTTTTCCGAAATAGTACGCCCGTATCAGGTGGCGCCCAAACTGGTTACCGCTGCAATCGTCCATTGCCAGATAGCCTAACGACTGTATTTTCTGGTGCAGTTCCTTACCATCATAATAACTGCAGTTGGAACCTGTTCCCAGAATACAAACGATGGCTTTTTCATTGCGCGGTGTTGTGGCAAACACGGCGGCATAGGTATCTTCGTGAACTACGATTTCGGCATTTGTAAAGTATTCTTTAAAAACACCGGTCAGGAAGTTTTTCATCCGGTCGGTTCCGCAGCCGGCTCCATAAAAATACAGGTGTGTCACCTTGTCTTTGTTATGCGAGATGTCAAACCGCTGGTCGATCCGGTATAATACATCTTCCCTTTCCAGTACTTCCGGATTTAATCCTAAAGTGGTTGCCGTAAACTGAATACTTCCGTTTTCGTCCAATGCAATCCAGTCGGCTTTTGTAGAGCCACTATCTACTACTAATTTCATTTGCCTTTATCTTGTTAAAATCAATAACTATCACGAGGTAAACACTTCTGCTGTTCCGGCGAACCTTTAGTCGTGTATGGTCGGTTCTATTTTACTGTAATTCAATTTACTGTTTTTCTGGCTGTAGCCAAAATAAATAGCCAGACCGATTAACAACCAAATGGTGAAGTAAATCCAGTTCCACACACTCAATTCTGCCATCATGTACAGACAGCATACCAATCCCAGCAATGGAATTAAAGAAAGTCGCTTTCTATACGCCCAAACCACTAATCCAACAAGTACCGTTAAAAAGATCCACATCGGAATTTTGTGTTTGAATAGTGCCAAGCCGCTTTCGTATTTTACGTTTTCACCAATGGGTAAAGCCGCAACAACTTCGTCATATTTATCCTTATTCTCTTCTCTGTAATTGCTCAGGATATGCTCCAGATCCTGTGTTTCACTGGCAATATGTGCCTTCTCTCCTTTTAGCAAATGATTGTAAACCAATTCGGTTTCCGTTTTTGATAAAGCGGTTACAATTGCCGAAGGTTCGTTTACCTGTTTTACATTGGTAATAAAATCCATCGTCGGTTTTTTATTCACTGTAAAGGCAAATACCAAACCGGCAACCAGCAATAACGGCGCGATGTATCGGGCATTGATATAAGGGGTTTTAAATTTACCTCTCGGAATATCTTTTCTGTCCTGTAATACCAAAACTCCGGCGCAAACCAGTACGAAGGCAAACAGGGTTCCGATACTGCACAAATCGGTTACCATTGTTAAGTTAAGGAATAAAGCCGGAATGGCTACTACAAAACCGGTTACGATGGTTGCATAGGAAGGGGTTTTATATTTCGGATGCACCTTAGAAAAACGCTTCGGAAGCAATCCGTCACGGCTCATACTCATCCAGATACGAGGCTGTCCCATCTGGAAAACCAGCAATACACTCGCCATCGCGACAACGGCACTCACGGCTATAATTCCGGAAAGCCATTTTAAATTCAGTTTATCAAAAACAAAGGCCAGCGGGTCACCCACATTCAGGTCTTTATAGCTCACCATACCTGTTAATACCAAGGCAATAACAATATAAAGAACGGTACAGATAATAATCGCCCACATCATCCCTCTCGGTAAATCACGCTGTGGATTTTTACATTCTTCTGCAGTGGTTGAAATTGCGTCAAACCCGATATATGCAAAGAAAACCGCAGAAACACCTTTCAGCACTCCGTTAATTCCGTTGGGTGCAAAAGGGTTCCAGTTCTCAACATCTACATAAAATACTCCCACTGCAATAACCAATAAAATGATCGCTAATTTCACGACTACCATCAGGTTACTGGCATTTCGGGATTCTTTCATCCCTCTGTAAACCAACCAGGTAATAATGATAATAATAAATAAAGCGGGTAAGTCTGCTACAAAGTGAAATGCCCCGATTGTAGGAGCGGTAGTCCAGGCTGTATGCGCTGCCTGAAGCGCAGCACTCAGGTTTTCAAACGATTTTCCGCCCTGCATTAAAGCGGTTGCTTCTTTAAAACCATTGGAAGCCGTCAGGTAGTCCATTTGTATCCATTGCGGCAGATGAATCCCTCCGCTATCGAGCAGTCCGGTAAAATAATCACTCCACGATATGGCTACGGTAATATTACCGATGGCGTATTCCATAATTAAAGCCCAACCTATTATCCAGGCAATCAATTCGCCAAAAGCCACATACGAATAGGTGTATGCGCTTCCGGAAACCGGAACCATTGAAGCAAATTCGGCATAGGCAAAAGCCGCAAAACCGCAGGCTACAGCAGTAAATAAAAATAAGAATATTACAGCCGGACCACCATCGGAACTGGCTTTACCGATAGTACTGAAAATTCCGGCACCAACGATGGCCGCAATACCAAAAGCTGTCAAATCCTTTGTAGTTAAATGCTTACCTAATGCTCCATGTCCATCGGCGGCGTTTTGTTTTACTTGTTTTAAGATGTCTTCAACAGACTTTTTTCGAAATAAATTTGAAAAACTCATAAATTATTTTTGCATGTAATCGGTTAGTTTTAGGCTAATTAATAATAAATTAAATATTATTTATTCAATTTGCTAATAAAAACAAATATATAAAACCAATTCTTAAATCAATCTCTTCCATTTAAATAAAGTGAAAGCCATTATTCCAAATAGAAATTACCTATTTAAAAATAAATAATAATAATCAAACTTAATACTCAGTACACATTATATTGGCTACTTTTGCATTGTAAAAAAATAATAATCTTAAAATTTATACAAGTTATGTCATTAGTAGGTAAAAAATTTCCAAACATTGCAATTGACGCTATTTCTGAAATGGGAGACAATTTAAAAATCAACATTTTTGAAGAAGCTACAAAAAACAACAAGAAAGTATTATTATTTTGGTATCCAAAAGATTTCACTTTTGTATGTCCAACAGAATTACACGCCTTTCAAGCTGCTTTACCTGAATTTGAAAAAAGAAACACTATCGTAATCGGTGCTTCATGTGATACTAACGAAGTTCACTTTGCCTGGTTAAACACGCCAAAAGCAAACGGAGGAATCGAAGGTGTTACTTACCCTATTTTAGCCGATACAACCCGTAACTTAGCAAACATCTTAGGTATTTTAGATATCGAAACAGCTGCTTACAACGATGAGTTGGATACCGTAATCATTGAAGGATCTAATGTAACTTACCGTGCTACTTACTTAATTGATGAGACCGGAAAAATTTTCCACGAAAGTGTTAACGATATGCCGTTAGGAAGAAATGTTGCGGAGTATTTACGTTTAGTAGATGCTTACACACACGTACAAACTAAAGGAGAAGTATGTCCTGCTAACTGGGAAGAAGGAAAAGAGGCTATGTTTGCTACCAGAGAAGGTGTTGCTAACTACCTGAATAACTAATATTAAAAAAAATTGCTATGTTAATTGAATTAAATGAAGATAAACTACAGGAATTAGTAAATACTAATGAAAAAGTAGTTGTACAATTTTCTGCTTCCTGGTGTGGAAATTGCCGTATCATGAAGCCAAAATTTAAAAAACTGGCTTCCGAAAAAGAAAACATCACTTTTGTTTTAGTAGATGCGGAAAATTCTCCGGAATCAAGAAAACTGGCTAATGTTTCGAACTTACCTACATTCGCAACTTTTGTAAACGGCGGATTGGTAAATCAGACACAAACCAATAAAGCAGAGGTATTAACAGAATTAGTAAACGAAATCGCTTAACTATGAAATTACCGGTAATTAAACAGTTAACGCAGTTTATTGAAGAAAACGATCAGGATTACATCATTGAAACCATTGAAGTACTGGAAGCACTAACCGAAGTGCCTTCCCTGAAAGATGAAGAACTGGATGTTATTGGGGAATTAATTTCCAATATGTACGGTGCTCTTGAAGTAAACAAAATGGTTAAAGACGGAACCGATAAAAAAGAAGCTTTAAACAGTTTTATGAAACGTGTTCTGGGATCCATCGACAAATAAATCCTTTACCAGAAGGAATCTAAAAACGCTTTCCGTACGGAAAGCGTTTTTTTTATTTTAAAGTCATTTTTCAAACCGGAAATCATCAAAAAACAGCGTTAAAAGTGTTCGCAAAATTGAAATCGCACTAAAAAAATACAAAGTCTTTTATTTTTAAGCGGATAATAACAAACTCCTCTAAATTTAATTAGGCACTTTAAATCAAGTTTGCTATTTTTGTGGCACTTTATAATAAAGCTAAACGTATCAAATTATGAATTTACACGAATATCAAGGTAAAGAAATATTAGCCAGTCACGGGGTAAGAGTACAACGTGGTTATGTTGCTAACAATGCCGAGGAAGCTGTAGCAAAAGCAAAACAACTGACTGCTGAAACCGGAACAGGTTGGCACGTAATCAAAGCTCAAATTCACGCAGGTGGGCGTGGAAAAGGTGGTGGTGTTAAGTTAGCTAAAAACCTGGATCAGGTAAAAGAAATAGCAGAACAAATCATCGGAATGGACTTAATAACTCCACAAACTCCGCCGGAAGGTAAAAAAGTACACAAAGTACTTGTTGCTGAAGATGTTTACTATCCTGGAGAAAGCGAAACTTCAGAATTTTATATGTCTGTTTTATTAAACAGAGGAAAAGGACGTAACATGATCATGTATTCTACTGAAGGTGGAATGGATATTGAAGAAGTTGCTGAAAAAACACCTCATTTAATCTTTACAGAAGAAATTGATCCTGCTGTTGGACTGCAAGGTTTCCAGGCAAGAAGAATTGCTTTTAACTTAGGTCTTTCAGGAGATTCTTTTAAAGAAATGATCAAATTCGTAGACGCTTTATACAAAGCTTATGTTGGTGCTGACGCTTCTTTATTTGAAATCAACCCGGTATTAAAAACTTCTGATAATAAAATTTTAGCTGTTGATGCAAAAGTTGTTATTGACGACAATGCTTTATTCAGACAAAAAACGTATGCTGAAATGCGTGATATCCGTGAGGAGAATCCAATTGAAGTAGAAGCGAAAGAAGTAGGATTAAACTACGTGGATTTAGATGGTAATGTTGGCTGTATGGTTAATGGTGCTGGTTTAGCTATGGCGACTATGGACTTAATCAAACATGCAGGATTTGAGCCGGCTAACTTCTTAGACGTGGGTGGAACTGCTGATGCGAAACGTGTTGAAACGGCTTTCCGTATCATCTTAAAAGATCCGAATGTAAAAGCGATCTTAATTAACATCTTCGGAGGAATCGTTCGTTGTGACCGTGTTGCTCAAGGTGTTGTTGACGCTTACAAAAACATGGGAGACAACATTAATGTTCCAATCATTGTTCGTTTACAAGGAACTAATGCAGAGATTGCAAAAGAATTAATCGATAATTCCGGTATGCCAATCTTATCTGCTGTTGAATTCCAGGAAGCTGCAGACCAGGTGAAAGCTGCTTTATCATAATTGAGAAACACCATTCTATATACAAAAAGCCTGAGTTAAACTCAGGCTTTTTTATTTCTTATAATTCAGCAATCCAAGATAAGGATCTCCTTCAATATGCAGCAATTTTGCAAAAGCAGGTTCTGTTTTCATTCCTGTGCTTTTCAAATCGATTATTTTATCTCTGAAAGCACTCCCCTTTTCCTGAAGAATCTGGTATTCGATTAGCATGTGGCGGTAGCCGTTTTGTTCTTTTACCGGCAAATGCTGTCCGAAGATTTCAATTTCAAAGCCATCAGCAAAAAAATTCGCAATTACCGTATCTTCTCCATTAATGACTGTATTGCACCATGTAAAACCGGGATATCCGGAAAAGCTATGCTTTAACACTTCAATAAAGTCTTCTTTTACATTCCAGCAGCAAACGATATCCAGATCGCTTGAAGCTATCGCAATATCAATCGGGATTGTTCCTACCAAAACGGGTGTAAAACCGGCAAGCTTATCGAAAACCGTATGGGTTGTTAATACATCATAACTTCGTCGTTGCAGCTCGTTTCCGGCTTTCAGATAGTCAAGGGTATCAAATTGATCCAAAGGCTTATGAATTCTTATTCTTTCCGTTTTTAAACCTTACTTTTTCTACGATAGGCTGTTGCTTTTTCTGCTTGAACGGTGCTTTTTTAGGTGCAGGTTTCTTTTTCTCTTCCTGTTTTGGTTTTGGCGTAAATTCCTGTTTTTTCACAGCTGTTGCGGCCGTTTTAACGCCTTCTTTATTTTTCTCCAAAACTTCCATCGGGTTTTTAGGGTTTTCTTTCGTTCCTCTAAGATGGATAACTAATCCGTTCAAAAAGTTACGCAAAACCTGATCACCACACTCCATAAATTTAGGATGGTCTTCATTACGGAAAAAGTTACCGATTTCCCCTTTGGAAATTCTAAAATCCACCAGTTCTAAAATGGCTACGATTTGATCATCCCGTAATTGTAAAGCTACACGAAGCTTTTTAAAGATATCATTATTGTTCATTAGTCGAAAAATTATCCTTCAAAGATACATAAAATCAACGGTCCCTTTTTTGATTCCGATTTTAATTTACTTTTGCAAAAAATATTATCATGAATACTTACGAAGAAAGAATCAGTCTTCTCTCAGAAATGATTGCTTTTGCTATAGTCGATGGGGAATTACACGACAATGAATACGACTTTTTAGCCATCGTTGCCGAAGAGCTTGGCATTGAGAAGTCCGTTTTTTTAAGTCTTTTCGACAAGCAGAAAGAGATTGTCATTATAAAAGACGAGCACCAGCGCATTATGCAATTCTACCGTTTGGCGTTGCTGATGCATGTTGATGATGTTTTACACGAACGGGAAGTAAGAGCGATTAATGAGATTGGCATTAAGATGGGATTGAATCCAATGGGCATTCGCAAAACATTAAAAGCAATGGAAGATTCTCCTAATAAAATGGTGGCCGCGGAGTTTTTGATCTGCGCCTTTGAAGAACAGCATAATTAAACAATGCTGTTCTTTAAAAACACATAACTCTTATACTTTTTCCTGTAATACTTTTATTTCGTCTCTTAATTTTGCGGCCTGCATAAAGTCCAGATCTTTAGCCGCTTTTTCCATGGCTTTGCGTTTTTCACGTATGATCTTTTCAATTTCCGGTTTAGACAGATAGGCTGTTTCCGGTTCCGCAGCACGTGCGGCAGTCTTTTCCTGTTCGTAAGAGGCAGCCGAATTTTTCATCAGCGCGCTTTCAATCTTTTTATTCAGTCCTTTCGGAACCAGATTGTGCTTGGTGTTATAATCAATCTGTTTTTGTCTGCGGTAGTTCGTTTCATCAATTGTTTTCTGCATACTTGCCGTAATCTTATCGGCATACATTATTGCCTTCCCGTTCACATTACGCGCAGCACGTCCCACCGTCTGCGTCAGTGAACGATGGCTTCTCAGGAATCCTTCCTTATCGGCGTCCAGAATAGCAACCAGGGAAACTTCCGGTAAGTCCAGTCCTTCACGCAGCAGGTTTACCCCGATTAATACATCAAACAGTCCTTTTCGTAAATCCTGCATGATCTCCACCCGTTCCAGTGTGTCCACTTCCGAATGAATATAACGGCAGCGTATTGAAACTTTGGCTAAATATTTAGCCAGTTCTTCCGCCATACGTTTGGTCAGCGTTGTCACTAAAACCCTTTCATCGGCTTCACAGCGCAATTGAATTTCTTCTATTAAATCGTCAATCTGGTTCTGGCTTGGCCGTATCTCGATAATCGGATCGAGCAATCCTGTAGGACGAATGATCTGTTCTACATAAATCCCTTCCGATTTTTGCAATTCATAATCTGCCGGTGTTGCCGAAACATAAATCACCTGGTTTTGCATGCCTTCAAATTCTTCAAACTTCAACGGTCGGTTGTCCATTGCTGCCGGAAGGCGGAAGCCGTATTCCACCAGGTTTTCTTTACGGGAACGATCCCCGCCATACATGGCATGAACCTGCGAAATGGTTACGTGGCTTTCGTCCACAACCATTAGGAAATCATCCGGAAAGTAATCCAGTAAGCAGAACGGACGTGTTCCGGGCGCTCTTCCGTCCAGATAACGGGAGTAGTTTTCAATTCCGGAGCAATAACCCAGTTCACGGATCATCTCCAAATCAAAATTCGTACGTTCTTCCAAACGTTTTGCTTCAAGATGCTTGCCTATTTCTTTAAAATAATCGACCTGTTTTACCAAATCCTGCTGGATTTCCCAGATAGCATTCTGCAAAACATCCGGCGAGGTTACAAACATATTGGCCGGGTAGATATTCAGTTTGTCATATTTCTCCAAAACCTGAGCTGTTTTGACATCAAAAGCTTCTATTTCTTCAATTTCATCACCAAAGAAGTGAATCCGGAACGGTTCATCACCATAACTTGGAAATACTTCTACCGTGTCGCCTTTGATCCGGAAAGTCCCAGGCGTAAATTCTGCTTCGGTACGGGCATACAAGCTCTGAACCAAACGGTGCAATAATTTGGTCCGGGAAATGGTCTGATTCTGTTCGATGGAAACCACGTTTTTCTGGAATTCCACCGGGTTACCAATACCGTATAAACAGGAAACCGAAGCCACTACCAACACGTCCCTCCTACCGGATAACAGTGATGAAGTGGTACTCAATCGCATTTTTTCCAGTTCTTCATTAATGGACAGATCCTTTTCAATATAGGTTCCCGTTACCGGAATAAAAGCTTCCGGCTGATAGTAGTCGTAGTAAGAAACAAAGTATTCCACAGCATTGTTCGGGAAGAATTGCTTGAATTCCGAATACAGCTGTGCGGCCAGTGTTTTGTTGTGTGCCAGCACCAATGTAGGCCGCTGCACTTCCTGGATAACATTGGCTACCGTAAACGTTTTTCCGGAACCCGTTACCCCTAACAAAGTCTGAAAACGCTCTCCGTTATCAACTCCTTTACTCAGTTTATCTATAGCCTGCGGCTGATCACCTGTTGGCTTATAATCGGAAACAACTTGGAATTTCATCTGTTAATTTGAAGTATTTGACAAACACAAAGGTACAAAGGAAAATACTAATTCAATTATAAAATGAAAGGATGCTTTTAGTGTCTTTTCTTTTATTTCTAAAAACAAAAGAGGCCTGAAAATTCAGACCTCTTTTTATGTAGTTATGCCAATTTTTATTGTAAACCGGCTAAGCTTTGTTCTATCGTTGCAATTTTAGCCAAAGCATCTGCTTCTTTCTGGCGTTCGATCGCTACAACTTTTTCCGGTGCCGAATTCACAAATTTTTCATTTGCGAGTTTCGCCTGTACCGATTTCAGGAATCCTTTATTGTAGTTAAGTTCTTCCGTTAATTTTGTGATCTCTTCTTCCACATTAATATTTCCGGTAATCGGAATAAAATATTCATTGGATTTCACACGGTAGGATAACGCTCCGTCAACTTTGTCCGTAACATATTCCAAAGCGCTGATGTTTCCAAGCTTTGTGATAATTACATCAAAGAATGTCGTTGCATTTTCATTGTTCACTACTTTCAATTCAATTGTATCCTTAAAAGGAATGTTTTTGTCTTTTCTGATCGTACGAATACCGGAAATTACTTCCGTAGCAAAGTCGAATTCTGCAATAAGCGTTTCGTTTACGGTTTGTGCTTTCGGCCATTCTGCAATGATCAGGGCTTCTTTCTCTGATCGTTCAGCAATGTGCTGCCAGATTTCTTCGGTCAGGAACGGCATGAACGGATGTAATAATTTCAGGTTCGCTTCCAGCATTTCAATCGCACTGTTAAAAGTAACACTGTCAATCGGCTGCTGATAACCCGGTTTAATCATTTCCAGGAACCACGAACAGAAATCATCCCAAACCAGCTTATACGTTGCCATTAAAGCATCGGAAATTCTGTATTTCTCAAAATGGTCTTCAATTTCAGCTAATGTTTTCTGTAATTTGGCTTCATACCATTCTACAGCAACTTTAGCATATTCCGGCTGGGCAATGCTTTCGCTTACTTCCCATCCTTTGATCAGACGGAATGCATTCCAGATTTTATTACTGAATGCTTTCCCCTGGTTGCACAGTTCTTCATCAAACAGGATATCATTTCCGGCAGCTGCACTTAACAATAATCCTGCACGAACACCATCGGCTCCGAATTTCTCAATCAAATCCAACGGATCCGGTGAGTTTCCAAGCGATTTCGACATTTTCCGGCGTTGGTTATCACGTACCAATCCGGTTAAATATACATTCGTAAACGGTTTTTCTCCGGCATATTCATAACCGGCAATGATCATACGGGCTACCCAGAAGAACAAAATGTCCGGTCCGGTTACCAGGTCATTGGTAGGATAATAGTATTTATACTCCGGATTTTCAGGATCCATGATGCCTCCGAAAACGGATATCGGCCATAACCAGGACGAGAACCAGGTATCCAAAGCATCTACATCCTGTCTTAAATCATCGGCTGTTAAAATCTGGTTACCTGTTTTTTGTATTGCCAGCGCCAACGCTTCTTCTCTGGTTTCTGCAACAACAAAATCTTCTTTTCCGTCACCATAATAGTATGCCGGAATTTGTTGTCCCCACCATAACTGACGGGAAATATTCCAGTCACGGATGTTTTCCATCCAATGGCGGTATGTATTGTTAAAACGGCTTGGATATAGTTTTACATCCTCGGTTTCCAAAACAGCTTTTATTGCCGGTTTTACCAAATCTTCCATTTTAAGGAACCACTGATCTGACAATCTCGGTTCAATAACCGCTTTGGTTCTTTCGGAAGTACCTACTTTATTAATATGTGTTTCCACTTTTACCAAAGCACCAAGCGTTTCCAGTTCCTGAGCAATTTCCTCACGAACAACGAAACGGTCTTTCCCCTGATAGTGTAATCCGAAAGCGTTTAATGTGGCATCATCATTGAAGATGTCAATAATCTCCAGATTGTGTTTTTCGCCTAATTCTTTATCGTTTACATCGTGTGCCGGTGTAACTTTTAAGCAGCCTGTACCAAATTCCATATCCACATATTCGTCGAAAATAATCGGAATAACGCGGTTGCAAATCGGCACAATTACTCTTTTCCCTTTTAAGTGGAAATATCGTTCATCTTCCGGGTGAATACAGATTGCTGTATCGCCTAAAATAGTTTCCGGACGTGTTGTCGCGATCGTTACATATTCTTCGCTGTCTTCAATCTGGTATCGTAAATGGTATAATTTCCCCTGGCGTTCTTCGTAGATAACTTCTTCATCCGACAACGTTGTTTTCGCTTCCGGATCCCAGTTTACCATTCGGTAACCACGATAAATCAGTCCTTTATTGTATAAATCAACAAAAGAACGGATAACGGAAGCCGACATATCCGGATCCATTGTAAACTTGGTTCTTTCCCAATCGCAGGAAGCACCCAGTTTTTTCAGCTGATCCAGGATTACGCCACCGTATTTATCGGTCCATTCCCAGGCATGTTTCAGGAATTCTTCACGGGATAAATCGTTTTTATTAATCCCTTCTGCTTTTAGCTTGGCTACTACTTTAGCTTCAGTAGCAATGGAAGCATGGTCGGTTCCGGGAACCCAGCAGGCATTAAATCCTTTTAAACGAGCTCTACGAATCAATACATCCTGGATCGTATTGTTCAGCATATGTCCCATGTGCAGTACTCCTGTGACGTTTGGCGGCGGAATTACAATTGTGTACGGAGTTCTGTGGTCAGGTTCCGAGTGAAAATAATTGTTCTTCATCCAGTAGTCGTACCATTTCTGTTCTACTGCCTTGGCGTCAAATTGAGCTGGAATTGTCATATATAGTCTTCGTTTATTTTTCTTGTGTTTATAATAATCCATCGGCTAATCGCTTAGCAATGATGGCAATAAAAATCTTTTTCGCAAATTCAAAGATAGAAAACGGGCAGTAAGAAAATGGCTTTAAAAAAAGCACTGACGTTTCGATTCCAAAAAAGATATTGCTTTTTTGGTACACTTTTTGCAAATTATCTCGCAAAAGTAATTATATCTGAGCAAATAAAAAAAGAGCGTTAAAATATTTGTTCATTTATTAAAACAATGTAATTTTACAATAACAATAAAAAAAACTAAATTAAAAATGAAAAAATTATTAGGATTAGTTGCAGTATTAGCATTTAGTGTTGCTTCATATGCTCAAAAAGGACCAAAAATCGAATTTAAAGCAAAAGACAACACTATTGATTATGGTGTAGTATCTAAAGATTCTGACAATGGTATCAGATCTTTCGAGTTCAAAAACACTGGTGATGCTCCTCTAATTATTACGAATGTACAATCTACTTGCGGATGTACTGTTCCATCTAAACCGACTGAGCCTATTATGCCTGGTAAAACCGGAAAAATTGATGTAAAATACAACATGAATCCTGGTAAAATCAGCAAAACCATCACTGTAGAATCAAATGCTGTTAACTATGAAGGTGGTAAAGTTGCTTTAAGAATTAAAGGTGAAGTAATCGTAAAACAAGAGGCTGGAGTTCTTGAAAAACCTAAAACAACTCCACAATCGTAACAACATTACTTATTGATACAAAAGCCCTGTTAATACAGGGCTTTTTTTATTACAAGAGCTTTCTGAGCTTAATTTCATAATCCAGAATTTTTCCATCCCTCTCCACCTGAATCTTTATTATTTTATTTTCTTCCGACTGCAATAACTCGTTTATGCGCTGTTTCGAAAGGTTGTGAACATTCTTTTTATCAATCTTTAAAACCTTGTCTCCGGCTTTCAGACCGGCCTCCTCTCCGGGTGATTTTTTCCGGACGCTGGCGATCTCAAATACCGGTTTCAAAATGAATTTGTATTTAAAACTGGAATTATCAAAAACAATATCATTCATATTGATCGCTCCCATCGGTAAGGCTTTATCGACCTGGCTTTTGGCTGATTCCTGCACCCATTCTACTCCATTGTGCTGTATTTCGATTCCGCTCATATTATAGTTAAACGGATCTTCATACATATTGTTTGTCTTTACAAGAATCCTGGATTCTTCATAATCCACCATGACCGTAAACCGCTTAATGATTTCCCCGCCCAAAGAGCCGTTCCGGTCTTTAATGATCCGCAGCTGCCTGTAGGATGTCGTATCCGGATAAGAAACCAAAGGGTCTTTAAAGGTGAAATGTGCCGTTTTGATTTCTGATAAACGTGATTTTTTACCGTGAATAGTACCGCCTATTCCTTCTCCGAGCACATCTTCAAAATATTTATCATTACACTTTATCCTGTCATCTTCAAACAGCCACAGTCCGTCTGTAAGTCCTGTATCGAATAACAACTTTAGCTGCATTTCTTTCTGATCCAGCCGGGCATGAACATCCACATAAGGTCTTCCGTTAACAATGCTCAAAGGAATACTGGTAAACGATTTTAATCTCCTTTTTTTCAATACATCCCTATTTTTATATAGAGTAATCTTCTTTTTAATATAATTAATCTCTACCAGGTGATTTCTAAAAAAAGAGTACCCCAATATCCCATTAACCGGTATTCCTATTCTGGAGGAAAAATTCAGATTGTCGTCCAGGATTACCAATATCTCAAAATTTGTATCGACATAATCACTCACATTCATTTTGTTACGCTGTGACAACAATCCTTCCGCTTCTTCTTCATTTCCCAAACCGGATATTTTTATTTTTTTAGTATTGAAAAGCTGCACGGTATCATTTTGCGGAAAACTGAAAATCAGGGAAGGTTCCGATCCGGAATCCAGTAACATATTGAGCCTGGTGTTATTTATTTCAACGGGAATAATAATCAGGTTATCAACAAAGACAAAAGGTATCGTGATTTTATCTTTTGAAGATTTCCACTGAAATCCATCCTGGGCGGCGATGGAATTAGGATATGTGATTAACAAAAAAAGAAAAAAGATTAATCGCATAAATTAAATTTTTCTTAAATCTAAGAAATAGTTCCGATATTTCCTATTAATAAAGGATTTTAGCCCCGATATTTTTATGAATTTCCTAAAAAAAGTCGCAAATTTGTGCATCAAAAATATTAACCATGCCTAAAGTTTCATTAAAAGGGCAACAGATGCCTGAATCACCAATTAGAAAATTGGTTCCTTATGCAGAAATTGCTAAAAAGAAAGGTCATAAAGTATATCATTTAAATATTGGCCAACCGGATATCAAAACTCCGGAAGTAGCTTTGAATGCTGTAAAAAACACCGATATCACTGTTTTAGAATACAGCCACTCTGCTGGTTTTGAAAGCTACAGAAATAAACTTTCAAAGTATTATCAGGATCACGGTCTTCCTATTAACCAGGCAGATATCATTATTACTACCGGTGGTTCTGAAGCCTTGCTTTTTGCAATGGGAAGTACTATGGATACTAATGATGAAATCATTATCCCTGAGCCTTTTTATGCAAATTACAATGGTTTTTCTACTGCTTCCGGCGTAAAGGTAGTACCTGTGATTTCTACTATAGATACCGGGTTTGCTTTACCTCCGATCAGTGATTTTGAAAAATTGATTACTCCGAAAACAAAAGCAATCTTAATCTGTAATCCGGGTAATCCAACCGGTTATCTGTATTCTAAAGAAGAAATAATGCAGTTAGCCGAATTGGTTAAAAAACATGATCTTTTCCTGATTGCTGATGAAGTTTACCGTGAATTCACTTATGACGGAGACAAACATTACTCGGTAATGAATATTGAAGGATTAGAAGAGAATGCAATTATGATTGATTCTGTTTCGAAACGATACAGTATGTGCGGAGCAAGAATCGGCTGTATTGTTTCTAAAAATAAAGAAGTAATGGCAACTGCGATGAAGTTTGCACAGGCGCGTTTAAGCCCGCCAACTTTTGCTCAAATTGCCAGTGAAGCTGCTTTAGAAACTCCTCAAAGTTACTTTGATGATGTAATTACGGAATATAAAGATCGCAGAGACACTTTAATTGCCGAATTGAATAAGATTGAAGGTGTAAAAGTAGCAACTCCAAAAGGAGCTTTTTACTGCATTGCAAAACTACCGATTAAGAACGCTGATGATTTTGCACAATGGTTACTGGAAAGCTATGATTTAAACGGAGAGACCGTTATGGTTGCTCCAGCTGCAGGTTTTTACTCTACACCAAATGTAGGACTTGACGAAGTACGAATTGCTTATGTTTTAAAGAAAGAAGATTTAATTCAGTCTGTTAAAATTCTAAAAGAAGCACTTCAGGCTTACAACAATAAATAATATAAAAGCCTCATTTAAGTGAGGCTTTTTTTAGCTCAAAGGCAACCGTTATGGTTGCCTTTTTTTATGGTGATAACCTTTGCTAACAAACATAAAAAACCCGCTCTTTTGAGCGGGCTTTTTACATTATTATCACAATCTAAAGCTAATTATCGTTTTAATGAGAAATGGGCTTTAAATTCTTTTAATTGTCCTTGTTCGGTATAGGTCACTGTAAACCAGTAATCCGTAGATGGTAACGGCTGACCGTTTAACGTTCCATCCCAACCCGTAACTTTTGATGGTTTGATCTGTTTTAATAATTTTCCGTATCGGTCAAATATATAAATTTTTGCGCTTGCATCATTCTCTAAATCGCCAATATTCCAAGTGTCATGGTAATTATCACCATTTGGAGTAAAGTAATGCGGATAGTTGATCGCCGTTACAGGGATCGTTACACTCGCACAACCTTTATTGTCATATACCGTTACCGTATGGGAACCATGGGTTACGTTCTCAAATACAGGGCTCGTTTGAATATCGCCTTCATCCAATTGGTAAACATATTCTCCGATTCCGATCGCTTCAACCGTAATGGTCTGGTTATCGGTAAACGCATTCGATACATAAGCTGTAACTGCTGCCGGTTCCGATTGGGTTACCGTTACCGATACCGGTAGGTTCTGACATCCTGTAGCAATGTTTGTAGCTACCACTGAGTAAGTCGCCGGGTGGTTCACTTCTAATGTCGGTCCGGTTTCTCCTGCAATTAGCGTTGTGCCATCAAACCATTCAAAACTGTAAGTCGCTGCATCCAGGCCACTGTTGATGATATGGGTGCTTAGTACTGTTCCGGTTTCCTGGTCAATACATACAAATCCGCCGTTTGGTGTTGGTTCCGGTAGCGGGTTAACAACCAGGATCACATCTACATTTGCAGGACAGCCGGAAACGGTTGTCGTATGGGTAACCTGAGCGATTATCGTTTGCTGGTAAGCAATCGTATTGGTGAAAATAACATGTCCGTTATCCGCCGGGTTTGTACTGGCAGGAATCGGGTTGTTATTGATCAGATCCTGAGCATTGGCATAATAATGAATCACATAATCCGGATTGGTCTGACCGTTCATGATCTGAGCATCCAATAAGTCTGTAAGGTCAAAGGTATGGAAGCCATCGTTGGTACCGTCTTCATCACAAACTGTTGTATCTGCAGGATCCGGAGCCGTGGCTGTTGCTTCCTCTTCTACTAACAGTTCAAAGAAGGCCGTGTTCACACATCCTGTTGCATTGTTCACGATACGAACACCGATAACTTTCGCCGGAATTACATTCGTATACGGGTAATTCGATGGCGTAGTGATAATAGCGGTATTGTTTTGTGCATCGGCATGGCTTTCATGGTAAGTTACCGTAAAGTCGGCCGGGTTCTGACCTGCCAAGGCTTGCGGGTCTTTGGTGGTTAGATCAAAGATGCCACTGCCGCTGGTGCCTGGCTGACACAGGTAATACGTAGTCATCGGACCAACTGCCGGTAATGGGTTTACCACGATTGGTTGTTCTACAACTAAAGAACATCTGTCTGCCGCACTTGCCGGAGCCGTAGTTACGCGGATCCATACGCTTTGAAGCGCGTTTCCGTTAGCATCCTGGTTAGACCAGTTGGTTGGTGTAGCAATTGGGTTTACTCCTGCTTCTGCATCGGCCTGACTCGCATGGTAGGTCAATACATAAGTAGGGTCTCCGTTTTGGATATAGGTCGCATTAACTGTTACATCTACAGTGGTGATACCATCGTTTGGATAAGCATCATCACAGGTTACTATTGGCTGCGGATCGAATTTCGGTTCCGGTAACGGAGTCACACGGATCGTCATACGAATATAGCTCGTACAGCCTTCGTTGCTGGTCACACCAATCACGATCGATTGGGCTGTAGCGGTGTTCGTATAAGCTGTAGGAGTGGTAATTAAAGTACCCGCTGCTGGTGGAATAACCGTACTGGCATAGTAAGCAAAGGTATAACCTGTTGCTCCGCCTGTGATCTGGTTTTCTCTGATGGTTAAGTCAAATTCTGTGCGTTGGTCATTCGGTAAGGCTTCATCACATTTGGTGATCTGATCCGGCTGGGTTAACAGTAACGGACTGTTCACATGTAATTTGAAGCGCGTGATGTTATGACAGCCTGTTACCAGGTTATTGATACGCACCC
Source organism: Flavobacterium inviolabile (assembly GCF_013389455.1). NCBI lineage: Bacteria > Pseudomonadati > Bacteroidota > Flavobacteriia > Flavobacteriales > Flavobacteriaceae > Flavobacterium > Flavobacterium inviolabile. The sequence continues at coordinate 3,261,125 of NZ_CP058278.1, forward strand.
AGATGTCCTGACCGTCTGTTCCCATAAAGTTAGCATCACTAACGATAAACGGTGTTCCTGCCTCGGCAAATGCCTGAGATACAAAGTAACGTACTTCATAGTCTGTTGCCGGACCGGTTTGTGCCGTTAACAGGATTGGGGTTTGTACCGTCAGGTCAAAATAGGTCTGGTTGTCATGAGGGTTATTGTCTTCATCACATTTGGTTAAGTCAATCAACGTTGGGATCTCCGGTGCGGAGTTTACCTGAAGGTTGAACGAGTAAACGCTCTTACAACCGGTAACCGTGTTGGTGGCCAATACCCATAGGGTTTGGGTGAACGGGTTAATGTTGTCGTAAGGGTTCGTTGTAATAGGGTCTAAGCCGTTTTCTGCATTGGTCTGGGTTTCGTAGAAGCTTACCGCTACGTTTGGCTCTCCGTTTAACATGTTCGGAATTAAAGCCGTCAGGTCAAAGCTGCTAAAGCCGTTACTGTTGGTATCACATACCATCACGGCTGCTGTTGGCATGACTAAAACCGGAAGCGGTTCTACTCGTAAATCCATAGCTGTTACGCTAAAGCAATGTGTGGTGGTGTTTTCTACACGTACAAAAATGGTTTGTACTGTAGGTACTTGGTTGGTATACAACAATGGTAATTCGGTACCGGCTACTCCTGCCTGAGCATCTGCCTGGCTGAAATAGAACGTTACATTCAATCCTGTTGTGGTTCCGATGATTTCCGGAATCTTAGTCGATAAATCAAATTCTTCATGTAATGGTAGTCCGGTATAGTCACATAATGAGTAAGCCGGTACTGGCATTGGCACAACCGGTAATGGGTTAACCATTAGTTTGAATGAGCCTACTGCGATACAACCGTGTATGTTTTTCAACTGGTACCAGATCGTTTCCGGATTGGTCGCATTGGTATACGTTCCCGGGGTAACGATAGCATTATTTCCAGCTAAGGCATCTGCCTGATTGGTATAGTACGTAACGGTAACGCCTGGTTGTCCGTTAATTACTTCAGTATCTTTAGTGTTTAAGTTAAATACTTCAAAGCCGTCGCCCGGAGTACTGGTTTCACACAATACATAATCCGTTACAACTGGTGCAATGATCGGACGTGGGTTTACAACCAAAGTAAGGGTTGTAAAGGAAGCACAGGCATTAACACCGGTATTCACCACTCTGATATACAGAATCTGTGTGTTCGGGTTAATGTTCGTATACAATGGCATCGTGATAGGATAGTTTCCTAACTGCGCATCTTGCGGGGTTTCATGGAAAGTAACGGTTAAGTTCGGATCACCACCTGTTATCTGAGGAATTACAGTACTCAGGTTAAAGGTTTCGAAGCCGTCGTTATTAGCATCACATACTTCCAATACACCCGGGTTATTGATTGTTGGAGCCACAACGGTAGTTACCGTATGGCTGTCGGTTTGTGGCTGGCTACAAGCTGGTGTACCGTTAGAGGCAACATTGATTAGCTGGTAAGTAATCGGGCCGGTTAATGCCGGTGAAGTTACCGTAGCTGTTCCGGAACTGTTAAGGGTAACCGTTTGTGTAGTAGTACCGCCATCAGTAGTATAAGTCACGGTAGCATTTGGCGTACCGTTAAACACAATTTCTGCTGTACTGCCGGAACATACTGAAGCTGGTCCGGTTACCGTAGCAACTGGTAATGGCTGGATACCGATAGTAATCGAAGCGGTTAAGGCTTTTGTACAAGCCGGTACATCAGTAGTTACAACACTGGTTAAAGTATAAGTCGTCGGGTTTGTTAATGGCGCCGTTGTAAAGGTAGCCGTACCCGCTGCATCTAAAGCGATGGTATAAGTTGTCGTACCGTCTGTATACGTAACGATAGCGTTTGGTGTACCGTTAATCGTTACCACACCAGTACTGCCGGAGCATACTAAAGCTGGTCCGCTGATCGTAGCTGTCGGTAATGTTTTTACAGTAATCGTAGCACTTCCTGTTTGTGGTTGTGAACAAGCCGGTGGTCCTGCAACAGCAACACTCACTAAATCGTAAGTAGTTGTAGCCGTTAACGGACCAACTGTTGCACTTCCTGCTCCGGTACCGTCTAAGGTTACTGTCGCATTGGTCGTACCATTGGTATAGGTAACTACAGCATTTGGTGTACCGTTAAAGGTCAATACTGCTGTGTCACCCGAACAGATTGTTGTCGCTCCGCTGATTGTAGCCGTTGGTAATGCATTGACAGTGATTGTTACACTACCTGTTAACGTATTATAACAGTTCGGCGTACCATTAGAATCGATATCTACTAAAGTGTAAGTACTATCTGCAGTTAATACAGGAGTAGTTACTGTTCCGTTTCCAGAAGCATCCAATGTAATATCTGCCGGGTTACCGTCTGCAGTATAATGAACGGTAGCACCTGCCGTTCCTGTAAAGGTGATAACAGCTGTTTGTCCGGAACAGATTGTAGCTGTTCCTGAAATTGTAGCTGTTGGTAATTGTTTTACCAAAACCAGTACAGAACTGGACATTGCCTGAGAACATGAAGGCGTTCCTGCAGAAGTAACATTTACAATAGTAAAGGTAGTATCTGCTGTTAGAACCGGTGTTGTAATCGTTCCATTTCCGGAAGGATCTAAAGTCAATGGAATAGTTGTAGGGTTATTACCAACAGTATAGTCTACTGTTGCATTTGGTGTACCACTAACGTTTAATGTTGTAGACGTACCGGAACACACTGTTGCTCCATTAGCTATAGCAGCCGTTGGTGCATCAATAATCTGGATATCCATAGTTGTAGAAGATGCACACTGACCTGGATCAGGTGTGAAAGTATAAGTAGTCGTTCCTACAGCAGTCGTATTAATAGTCGCCGGATTCCAGGTTCCCTGAAAACCATCATTAGAAGTTGTAGGAAGTGGTGCCGGGTTAGACCCGATACAATATGGTCCAACCTGTGTAAAATCGGGAGGTGTTGTTCCTCCTATTAATAGTTCAAAACTTTTTATATCATAACAATCAGAGCTAGGGTTATTAACTCTTACATATACTGTATTATTACCAGCTGCTGGGAAATAGCAGTCCGGTGTCGGAATATAATTCGCTTCAATCTGGGCATCCGCCAAAGTCGGATAATAAGTGACCGGATAATCCGCAGGATTCAGTGCACCTAAAACCACAGGATTATTAACTGTCAAATCCCAGCAAGAAGTATCTCCCGGGCATTTATATAAATCATTAGGCTCGTTAACTGAAAAAGGAGCATAAATAACATCTACATTATCCTGAATAATTGTTTTGGTTCCATCACAGGCCGTATAAGTCGCTTCAGCGGTATACGTTGTTGAAGCCGTCGGACATACGGTAATAGAAGTATTGGTGCTGATTGGATCACCATTCAACAACCATTGGAATGTTACATTTGAAGGACCAGACGGAGTAAAACGCCATGCCTCAGGAGTGGTTACTGTCCAGGTCCCCGTATTTCTGCCCGGAGGTGTAAAACCAACAGTACCCGCAGCATTCTGAATACCTAAAACTACTCGTCCTCCATTAATAGGACTTGATATTACCGAAGCAGGATTTGGTCTTGCTTTTACATAAAACTCAATGGCATTTGTTGTTTCATACAATACTATTTGAAAAGTATTATCCACATGTGAATCATTCCCACTAGAATAATAAGGTACATTAGTAAAATTCACAACAAGCGATCTACATGGATACGCTCCTAACACCTGATAATTAACCGAAATTTGTGGTTGATTTGCCGGTCTTGAAAATCTTGGATCGATATCCTGATACAACATAATCGCATTACGGTGCATACCCGCTGCCGTAGTTGGAAGCTGCGCATTCGGTATAGCATAATCACAAAACAAAGGATTAGCAGGCGCTGTAAATGAAATAATTCCATTTGACCCCACATAACAAGTTGTGTAATTTACTCCGAAATAACAGAATTTAAATGGCAGTGTAATAGCGTTTGACCAAACATCGTCAACATTCACTGAAACAGGAGTTCCACCGGTAAACGGAAATGGCGGGGCATAATTTACAGAGGATACCGCATAAGTATTGGTTCCTCCGGTTTGTAAAAATGTTGCTGTAAGATCCCTACACTCACCCGGATTACAGATAGGAGCGACAGGATTACCGTTAACATCTCCTCCTTGAACATTGGCACAGCCGGGGGCTTGCGCAAACATGTTGACCGAGAAAATGCAAAATAATAACAATAACAGGTAATTATTTCTCATTATGAATTAGTTTTTTGGAACGCGAAATTTACATAAAATTAAGAAACAATTAACTTTATTGAAGAAAAAAAAAGTTTTTACTATGAAAATTAACATTTTAACCAAAATCTCCTAACAAAAAACCAGCTTATAGTTAAATAACTCTGTTACATTGACAATTATTCGATTTTTTTTATAGTTTTACAACCTATAACCAACCTGAAATTTCATATGAAACAATTTTATTCCAAAAGCATTATAGGATTATTTCTATTATTCATTACCTCTTTATCTGCACAGAATGCAAAATCTACCCTGACACTTACTTCGGTAAATTCTGCTGAAAATGCTATATTAAAGGTAACAACGACGCAAGATTTAACACAAGGCTATACTATAGAGGTACAAAATAACGCATGCGGTATTAATCCTTCTGAATATTTAGAAAAACCGGTGTTTTTCAAATCAACAGACAGCAAGTATGCTAACAACTTCACAAAATCAAATAATGACTATATCTTTTCCTCACCACTTACCCTGGAAATGTTATCTTCAAAATGGTTTCGATGGAGAGTAATCGATAATAAAGGAGTAACTTCCCAATGGATGTGTTATTCATGGAGTGACTATTGCACCACTTTCCTGAATAAAGACGGTTCTTGTAAAAAATAAACAGGAATCTCCTCATAAAATATTTCAGAAAGACTAAACTCCGGTTTGGTCTTTTTTATTTTATTAAATGATTAACATTTTATCCTTAATTTACAACTATATTCAGAATACAGAATCAAGTTTATTAGTTATCTTTGCAAACTAAATTTTCTTACATTAAAAACTTATATAATGATTCATAGTGATGATTTGCATGACGAAATGGGAGACAATCATATAGCATCAAGTGCTGAAACCCCATTACGTCCGGATGCTTTTAACATATCTGACGAAGAAAAGATAAACGCAATTAAAAAAGATGTCGAGAGCATTCTAAACACTTTAGGATTAGACTTAACAGACGATAGCTTAAAAGGAACACCAAACCGTGTTGCCAAAATGTTTGTAAAAGAAATTTTTGGCGGTTTAAACCCTTCCAAAAAACCAAGCTCTTCTACTTTTGACAATAAATACAAATACGGCGAAATGCTTGTTGAAAAAAACATCACTGTTTATTCAACCTGCGAACACCACCTGCTTCCAATAGTAGGCCGTGCCCATGTAGCCTATATTTCAAACGGTACCGTTGTTGGACTTTCCAAAATGAACCGTATCGTGGATTTCTTTGCAAAAAGGCCTCAGGTTCAGGAAAGACTAACAATCCAGATTGTACAGGAACTACAAAGAGTACTAAACACTCAGGATGTTGCCTGCGTTATTGATGCCAAACACCTTTGCGTGAATTCCAGAGGAATCCGCGACATCGAAAGCAGCACCGTAACAGCAGAATTCGGAGGAAAATTCAAAGAAGACAAAGTACGCAGAGAATTCCTGGACTACATTAAATTAGACACTCAGTTTTAGTTTGTTACTTATTAAATAGTTTAATAACCAAATAACGAATAGACAAAAGATGCATTTATATCAGAATCAAAATTTAAAAATTTACAATTCTCTTTCCGGAGAAAAAGAACTTTTCACTCCTATTCATGAGGGAAATGTTGGAATGTATGTTTGTGGACCTACGGTTTACAGCAATGTACATCTTGGGAATTGTAGAACTTTTATCTCTTTTGATTTAATATACCGATATCTGAAACATCTTGGATACAAAGTTCGTTATGTCCGTAACATCACCGACGTTGGCCACATAGTGGACGATGAAGACGAAGGCGAAGACAAAATTGCCAAAAAAGCACGTATCGACCAGATCGAACCGATGGAAGTCGTTCAGAAATATACCGTTGATTTTCACCAGATCCTGGAATTATTCAACAACCTTGCCCCAAGTATCGAACCAACGGCAACCGGGCATATTATTGAACAGATCGAAATCATCAAACAGATCATCGATAACGGATTTGCCTACATCGTAAACGGTTCCGTCTATTTTGATGTTATCAAATACAACAAAACCAATAATTACGGTATCTTAAGCGGTAGAAATATCGAAGACATGATTGCCAACACACGGGAACTTGACGGACAATCCGACAAAAAGAACCCACAGGATTTTGCGCTTTGGAAAAATGCAGAACCACAGCATATCATGCGATGGCCTTCACCCTGGGGTGACGGATTCCCGGGATGGCACCTGGAATGTACCGCAATGAGCACAAAATATTTAGGAGAACGATTTGACATACATGGCGGCGGAATGGACTTAAAATTCCCGCACCACGAATGTGAAATCGCACAAAATGAAGCCTGCACCGGCCATTCTCCGGTAAATTACTGGATGCACGCCAATATGCTTACCCTTAACGGTAAAAAAATGGCAAAATCAACCGGAAACAACATCCTGCCAAGAGAACTTTTTTCGGGTGAAAACAACATCCTGAGCAAAGCATTCTCTCCTGCAGTAGCCCGTTTTTTCATATTACAGGCACACTACAGAAGCATACTGGACTTTTCCGATGATGCCATTTTAGCTTCCGAAAAAGGATTCAACCGTTTAATGGAAGCTATTGACAATCTAAACGAAATTGAACCGGCTGCCACCTCTTCAATCAACATTCAATCCTGGAAACAGGCTTGTTATGATGCCATGAACGACGATTTTAACAGCCCGATACTGATTGCACAGCTTTTTGAAGCCGTTCGCTACATCAACCTGCTGAAAGAATTCAAGGAAACCCTGAATGCCGCTGATTTAGAAAGCTTCAAAAAGGCCATAAAAGCTTTTGTTTTTGACATTTTAGGATTGCAAAACGAAAAACTAAGTGCCGATGAAAACAACAAACTGGAAGGCGTGATCAACATGTTGATTGGGATGAGAAATGAAGCGAGAGCCAATAAAAATTTCCAGCTCTCCGACCAGATACGCGACCAGTTGTTAACTTTAGGAATACAATTAAAAGACGGAAAAGAAGGCACTTCCTTTACCGTTAGTTAAAAATACAAACACCAAATGATGAAGCCCAAAACTTCATCATTTTTTATTTACCGCAAAATGAATTTCAAAAAAATCATCATATTCCCTTTCGTTTTTTTAATCCGCTTTTACCAGACGGCAATATCACCATTCACACCATCCGTCTGCCGCTACTCTCCCACCTGCTCTCAATATTCCATTGAAGCCCTGCAAAAACACGGCCTGCTAAAAGGAAGCTGGCTGGCCGCAAAACGCATTATAAGCTGCAACCCCTGGGGCGGAAAAGGTTACGATCCCGTTCCGTAACTTTATAATTAAATTTACCTTAATTATTATACTCCTTAAAATTCATTTATCTATTTTTACCGAAATAAAAAGTACAGAATTAATTATGACACACGCTTTACAGTTTGTTTGGAATCCTTCACACGGAATCGATTTAGGCTTTTTCACCGTTCGTTATTACAGCTTAATGTTCGTAGTTGCCTTTGGATTAGGATGGTACCTTATGAAGCACATCTACCAGAGAGAAGGGATCTCCATCGAAAAACTTGACTCCTTATTTATTTATACCGTTTTTGCAACCTTAATCGGAGCCCGTTTAGGACACGTTTTCTTTTATGACTGGGATTATTTCAAAGATCACAAACTGGAAATACTATTACCTTTCCGATTTGAGCCATCCTTTGAATTTACCGGATTTGCCGGTTTAGCCAGTCACGGCGCGGCAATTGCCATCATATTAGTCATGTATTATTACAGCAAAAAAATAATCCACAAACCGATTCTCTGGATTTTAGACCGGATCGTTATTCCGGTTACCTGTGGCGGTATTTTTGTACGATTTGGAAACTTTTTCAACTCGGAAATCATAGGACATGAAACCACTTCTTCTTTAGGAATCCGTTTTATACAGGACAAATTCAGTCCGAGAGAAGCCATGCAGCTAACAAACATCAACAACCCAGCAGAAGCTTACAAAGCCATTGAAACCAATCCGCAGTTTGCACCTTTGCTGGAAAGCGTAATCCCGAAACATCCGGCACAGCTATATGAAGCATTGGGATATGTTTTCGTATTCCTGATCTTATTCTTCCTATACTGGAAAACCAATGCCAGAGAGAAATTAGGCTACCTTTTCGGTATCTTCCTGGTATTGCTTTGGACCGTTCGTTTTGTAGTGGAATACGTTAAAGAAAGCCAGGGCGGATTTGAAAACGAATTAGGCATGTTCTCGACCGGACAATGGCTGAGCATTCCTTTTATCATTATCGGCTTTATATTATTAATAAGAGCTAAAAAACCGGCTTCGGCTGTTTAAAATAAAACTTCCAATAATTAAAAAGGGCGTTTACAAATTGTAAACGCCCTTTTTATATAAATATCATTTCTTAATCATTCATTGAGATCAGAAACTCTTCGTTATTTCGGGTCTTTTTAAACCTGTCATTAATAAAATCCATTGCTTCAACAGGATTCATATCCGCCAGATATTTACGCATGATCCACATTCTCTGGATCGTACCTTCGTCCAATAATAAATCATCACGACGGGTGCTTGACGACGTAAGATCAATTGCAGGGAATATACGTTTGTTTGCAATTTTTCGATCCAATTGCAACTCCATATTACCGGTACCTTTAAACTCTTCAAAGATAACTTCGTCCATCTTAGAACCGGTTTCTGTTAATGCTGTAGCAATAATACTCAACGAACCGCCATTTTCGATATTACGGGCAGCTCCGAAGAAACGTTTTGGCTTTTGCAATGCATTGGCATCCACACCACCACTTAATACCTTTCCGGAAGCCGGTTGAACGGTATTATAAGCTCTTGCCAGACGGGTAATTGAATCCAACAGAATAACAACATCATGTCCGCATTCTACCAGACGTTTTGCTTTTTCCAGAACAATATTCGCTACCTTAACATGGCGCTCAGCTGGCTCATCAAAAGTAGAAGCAATAACTTCTCCCCTAACGCTGCGCTGCATATCGGTAACCTCTTCCGGCCGCTCGTCAATTAGCAAAACAATTAAATATACTTCGGGATGATTTGCTGCAATGGTATTGGCAATATCCTTCAACAACATCGTTTTACCTGTTTTTGGCTGCGCCACGATCATACCACGCTGTCCTTTACCTATTGGTGAAAACAAATCAATAATTCGGGTTGAAATGGTACTTTGTTTTTCAGCAAGATTGAATTTTTCTTCCGGAAACAACGGAGTTAAATGTTCAAAAGAAACCCTGTCACGAACCACCTGCGGATCATGTCCGTTAATTTTCAACACTCTTACCAGCGGGAAATACTTCTCTCCTTCTTTCGGAGGACGTACCACACCTTTAACCGTATCACCCGTTTTCAGTCCGAACAAACGAATCTGGGATTGTGACAAATAAATATCATCCGGCGATGCCAGGTAATTATAATCGGAAGAACGCAAAAAGCCATAACCGTCCGGCATCATTTCCAATACACCTTCACTTTCAATAATACCATCGAACTCATAATCAGGTTCTCTGAAATTTTGTTTTTTATTCTTCTGGTTTGGATTTGGATTTTGCGGGTTGTTCTGATTAGAACTGTTTTGAGGTTTCGAAACAGAAACTGTTTCTTCCGGAGTAGTCTCCTGTTTTACCTGAGAACGCACCTGTACAGGAGCCTGTGTATTTTGATTATTCTCTTTGGTAAAACGCTGTGGTTTTTGCTGAAATTCTTTTTTCTTGGTAAAAGTATTTTCTTTTTTATTTGCTGCAGTTTCCGAAGCTTTCACTTCTTTTTCCTCAACAGCAGCTGGCATAACTTCTTCTTTCTTAACCGACTGAACCGCTTCTTTTACATTAGGCACTTCTTTGACTGGTACAGCAGGCTTATTTTCTGCTTTGTTTTCTTTTTTCAGAGGCTTTCCCGGTGCAATTCTCGTTCTTTTTACCTTTTCCTCCGGTTTCGGAGCCTCTTCTTTTAAAGCTGGTTTTACGACTTCTGGGTTTGTCGCTTGATGATCGAGAATCTGGTAAATTAATTCGTCTTTTTTAAGGTTTCGGTACTTATTAATTTTCGCAATTTTCGCAATCTCTTGAAGCTCAGCAAGCTTCATTTCTTTTAATACAGAAATATCAAACATGAATCGTTTTCTAGTTAAATTAAATGTAATGTAGATCTAAGTTTTTGGGTAGTATTTTTTTTGAAACGAAAGAACCGCAGAATGAAGTACTTACGGTTTAACTATGCAATAATACGAATTTATTTTATACCGTATCATTTTTTTTCAAAAAAGAAATACTATTTTTGTGCCACAATGAAATCAAAATGATACAGAGAATTCAGTCCGTATATCTTTTAATCGCTTTTATCTTTTCGGGGGTTTTACCATTCGTATTCCCTTTATGGATAAATGCTGCGGGAGAAAAAGTATTCTTTATGTCAAACCTGGTATACGTATCTTTATGCGGCCTGAGCACCACGCTTTCATTGATTAGTATATTTAGCTTTAAAAACAGACAAAACCAGTTTGTTATGAACCGGTTGAACATGATATTAAACGTTATATTACTAGGATTATTTGTGTATCGTTCACTAAATTTATCTGGAGAAACGGAAGTTTCTGAGAAAGGTATTGGGATGCTTCTTCCTATTGTTTCTATCGTCTTTTTGGTTTTAGCCAATAAAGCCATCAAGAAGGATGATGATCTCGTAAAATCTGTAGACCGATTACGATAAACCTATCATCTTAGTTTATTAGTGCGTTAAAAATCCGGATCAAATTTGATCCGGATTTTTTATTTATACCCAAATCTTTTTTATCGTTTTTTTCAAACACTTTATCGTTTTTAATTATAGATATCTCAAAATATTTACCTTTAAAATAAATACATGTTGCAAATAGTGTTAAATTTGAATAAAAACAGTGGCGATGAGTACCAAAATACGAATTCATTTAGCCGATGACCATTTGGTTTTAATAGAAGGAATTCTTGCTGTTTTAAAAACAAACAAGAATTTCGAAGTGGTAGGCTACTCCCTTAATGGTGTTGAACTATTGGAAAACATCTACAATCAGAATGTAGACGTCCTGGTAATCGACATCAACATGCCCTGCAAAGACGGAATAGAAGTCTTAAAAGAATTTTCGGAAAAAGGTTTCCCCTGCCATGTTATTGTTTTATCCAGTTATGACGACGCCAAGCTAATCAAAGAGGTCATACAGCTGGGCGCAAAAGGATACCTCACCAAACAATGCGCAAGCGAACACATCGTAGATGCCATTACCTGCGTGAGCAAAGGAGAAGAATACTATTCCAAAGCCATCCGTGAAAAGATATTTCTTTCTTTTACCGGTATCAACAACGATAAATCCATTGAAAATAGCGAATTATTAATGCTCATTACCGACCGCGAACTGGAAATCTTAAAACTCATTTCCAGAGAATACAGCGGCAAGGAAATTAGCGAAGAACTTTTTATAAGCACCAACACTGTAGAAACACACCGGAAAAATCTAATCAAAAAACTCAACGTAAAAAACACGATAGGACTAGTAAAATTTGCTATCCGGAATAATTTGATTAACCAATAAATCTACATAATTATGGCCTTACTTAAAGAATATGAAGTGCGTGATAATGGAAATGATTCTTTTAATTTAAAGATCACGATTCCCGACAACTGTGATTACCTTTACACTTATGACGGAACAACCGATACCCACCGGGTAGAAATAAAACTGGACATGGACAAAAAACCATCCTCCCGTTATATTGTAAGAGATGAAAACATCCCTACTTCCGGCAGCAGCAGACTCAATATTGACATGGAACAAACAGAAAACGGCTTAACCGCAACAAAACCTAAAATCGTAATCGAAATCTGATATTGAAAAAAATTACTTTTCTACTCTTGTTTTTTATAGGTCAGACTCTTTGGGCACAAAACCAAACAGGAATTGACTCGGCTGACTATTACAGTAACACGCACCAGGATCTGAAAGCGTTGCAATACCTCAAAAAACAATCGGAATACCATCTTTACAATAAAAACTATTCCGCTTTATGCAACAAAAACATTCAGAAAGCCCGGATCTACATCCGTCTTAAAGACTATAATATAGCCATAACTACCCTTTTTAGTACCTTACAAATAGCCGAAAAACAAAAACTTCATCTTCAGGAAGCCATCATTCTCAAATATATCGGAATATGTTTTGAAGAAACAAAAAACATCAAAAAAGCGATTGATTACCTTCGAAAAAGCGAAAAATCCGCTATTCATCAAAAAAACGATTCCCTTGCTGCCTGGGCACAACAGGGATTATTCAAAATCTTTACCGAAAAAAACAAAATGGACAGCTCCCGTTATTATATGAACCGGATTCTGAACATTGCCAAAAACAACGGAACAACCAATCAAAAATATCTGGGTTACAGCAACTGTGCGGCATTTTACCTCAAAACCGCCAATTATGATCTGGCTAAAAAATACCTCGATACGACTTTATTCTATGCCGAAACATCGCGCAATACCAACTACATGAACAACACCCGCAGCAACCTCGCCTATTATTATTTGCAGGTTAAGAACGATAACGAAAAAGCACGGGATATTTTTCTTGAAATTTTAGCGTCCAAGCCCAACGACACACTTTCGATTAAAACCGCCGATACCTACCTCAATTTATCGTATGTATACGAAAAGATGGACGACTACAAAACCGCCAATTATTATCTCAACAAATACATAGACATTACGGAAGCACTGTTTAACGAACGGGTTAGCTCGCAGCTGAGAGATACCGAAACCAAATATAAAATCTATAAAATTGAAGACAATTACAAAACCAAAGAGCAGCTGCTAAAAGACAAGGAAGCCCGGAACAAAAAACTGCTGTATATCTTTATCACCCTGTTTGCCTTTTGCAGCATATTGTTCTATTTTTTTTACCAGAACCTGCGCCTTAAACAAAAAAACAAGCTTAAAGACGTCAACAATAAAATCCAGCAAAACATCATTAACGCAACCATTGACGGTCAGGAATTTGAACGAAAAAGACTTGCCGGCGTACTGCACGACAGCATCAGCGCCCTGCTCTCTTCGGCCAGCTTACACCTCATGGCCTACGAAACAACCAATTTAACCGAATCCTCACCGGAACTCACCAAAACAAGAGCCATCATTAAGGAAGCCCACGACAAAATCAGGGATCTGTCACACACCCTGATTCCGCCGGTACTTGAAAAACTGGGATTGTTTGCCGCGCTGCAGGATCTCTGTGAAAAAAATTCGAATACCCTGATCCAGTTCGAGTTTACCAATTATACCCCTAAAGATTCACGCTACAACAGCGAGTTTGAAATGAAGATCTATTTTATTGTTGCCGAGCTTTTAAACAATGTCATCAAACACAGCCGGGCCACAAAAGCCTACCTTTCTGTCGACCAGAACCGCAACCAGCTGTTTATCAATATTGAAGATAACGGTATCGGATTTGACACCAAAAACACCGAACACAAAGAAGGATTCGGACTCACACAAATTAAAGCGCGGATAAGAAGTATGAATGGAAACATCAATATCAACTCCAAGTCGAATACCGGGACATTGATTTACATCAAAGTGGAATTACCGGACTAAAATCAGACTCTTTTCCCGATCTCAATCACTTCCAGTTTCTGGATTTTATCCCCGTCAATCTCAAAACGCAGCATGGTTCTCATCTGATGAAAACCGTGTTTTCCAGCTGCTCCGGGATTCATGTGCAGCAAATTCAGTTCTTTATCAAACTGCACTTTTAAAATATGGGAATGCCCGCAAATAAACAGTTTCGGTGGATTTTGTTTTAACTCCGCACGAATGGCCGGATTGTATTTTCCGGGATAACCGCCAATGTGGGTTATCCAGACCGAAACCCCTTCACAGAAAAACCGGTTGTTTAACGGAAACTCCAGCCGCGCTTTCCCATCGTCAATATTGCCGTAAACCGCCCGCAAAGGTTTGCGTTCCTTAATGGCATCCGTAACCGATAAATCTCCTATATCACCGGCATGCCAGACTTCATCGGCCTGATCAACATATTTCAGTATCGTATCATCAAGATGGCTGTGCGTATCGGAAAGTAACAGAATTTTTTTCAAAAGGAAAAGGTTTAAAGAAGTATAGTGCGATTTGTTAAAACACAAAAATAAGCATACTTTACCATGTTTTAACTTAAAATTATAGCATTTTCAAATTTGCCAATTATCGAATTAACTTATCTTTGTTTCTTATATAATTTAGGAAATTAAACTTTGAGATATTTCATAGAATTTGCTTATAACGGAAAAAACTATCACGGCTGGCAATATCAGCCTCATGCTATATCGGTTCAGGAAACTTTAAATAAAGCTTTAACGGTTTTATTGCGCAGGCCTATCGACCTTGTTGGAGCCGGAAGAACCGATTCCGGAGTACACGCCAAACAAATGTATGCCCATTTTGATTATGAAGAAACCTTAAATTCCGATTACTGGGTACAAAAATTAAACTCTTTTTTACCGAAAGATATCGTGGTTTACCGTCTTATTCCGCTGCATGATGAGGCACATGCCCGTTTTGATGCCACAAGCAGAACCTATGAATATCATATCCACACTTTCAAAGATGCCTTTGAAAATGAAGGAAGCTGGTATCATTTCCACGCGCTTGATGTCGCTGCGATGAATCAGGCATCCGAAATACTGTTTGAATACATCGATTTTGAATGTTTTTCAAAAGTACATACCGATGTTAGGACATTTAATTGCAAAATCACGGCAGCCCATTGGCAGCAAAACGAAACACGGTTAGTCTTTACAATTACCGCTGATCGTTTCTTAAGAAACATGGTCAGAGCTATTGTCGGGACATTAATAAAAATTGGATTAGGTAAAACTACATTGGATGATTTCAGAAAAATAATTGAAAGCAAAAATCGTAGTGAAGCAGGTTTTTCAGTACCGGCACACGGTTTGTACCTGACGAAAGTTATCTATCCGTATATCCAAGAGCGCCCATAAATATGAAAGCCATAAAATCTATTTCTTTACGAAAAGTAATGCACTTTGCAAAGCCTTATCAAAACCGCTTTAACGGCGTTATATTGTGGGCTGTATCCCTTTCCATCTTTGCTGCTCTTCGTCCCTATTTACTAAAACAAACTGTCGATGAGTACCTGAAAACCCACGATGCAGAAGGATTGCTGCTGTATATTCTTTTAATGGCACTGATCCTTATTCTGGAAGTCGCTTCGCAGTTTTACTTTGTTTACTGGGCAAACTGGTTAGGTCAGGATATTGTAAAAGATATCCGTGAAAAACTGTTTCGCCATATCTCGAATTTCCGGATGAAATATTTCGACAACGAACCGGTTGGAAAATTAGTGACCCGTTCCGTTTCCGATATCGAATCCATAGCCAGTATCTTCAGCCAGGGATTGTTTATGATCGTGAGTGACCTACTCAAAATGGTTGTCATTCTGGGGATCATGTTCTATATGAACTGGAAATTAAGCTGTATTGTTGTTTTAGGAATGCCAATTTTGTTATATGCAACGCGTGTTTTCCAGCAAAAAATGAAAATTGCTTTCGAAGAAGTTCGTAATCAGGTGGGCAACCTGAACACCTTTGTACAGGAACGCGTTACCGGTATGAAAATCGTACAGCTTTTTAACCGGGAAGAAATTGAATTCGAAAAATTCAAGGTCATCAACCAAAAACACAATGATGCGTGGCTTAAAAATATCCTGTATAATTCCATCTTCTTCCCGATAGCCGATATTGTTTCTTCGCTAACGTTAGGCTGTATCGTTTGGTATGGCGGACTGAACATCCTGAATGGTGACAATACTACTACTTTCGGGGATTTATTTGCCTACACAATGCTGATTAACATGCTATTCAATCCTTTGCGCCAGATTGCGGATAAATTCAATGTGATGCAGATGGGGATAATCGCCGCCGAAAGGGTTTTTGAAGTATTGGACATTGACGACCATTTACAAACATCCGGAACCGTTGAAGCGACCCATTTTAAAGGAGATATCCAGTTTGAAAAAGTACACTTCAGCTACATACAGGGCGAAGAAGTCCTCAAAGGCATCAACCTGAAAGTTAAGGCCGGCGAAACCATAGCCATCGTTGGAGCAACCGGAGCCGGAAAATCCACCATTATCAACCTTTTGAACCGCTTTTATGAAATTGACAGCGGGAAAATTAGCATTGACAATACCGATATACATGATTTTACAATCGAAAGCCTTCGCAAACAAATTGCCATTGTATTACAGGATGTCTTTTTATTTGCCGATTCGATCTTAAACAATATTACCCTGCACAATCCGGCCATTAGCCGCGAAGATGTTATTAACGCAGCACAAAAAATAGGCGTACATGATTTTATCATGAGCCTGCCGGAAGGTTATGACTATAATGTAAAAGAACGCGGTGTGATGCTGTCTTCCGGACAACGTCAGCTTATCGCCTTTTTAAGAGCCTTTGTGAGCAATCCAAGCGTTTTGATCCTTGATGAAGCCACTTCTTCCATCGATTCCTATTCGGAAGAACTGATACAACGGGCAACCGAAACCATCACGCAGGGAAGAACCTCCATTGTGATCGCACACCGTTTGGCAACCATTATCAATGCCGATAAAATCATCGTAATGGACAAAGGAGAAATTGTAGAAGAAGGCACCCATTATGAACTGCTCAATAAGGAAGACGGTTTCTATAAAAACCTTTATTATTCACAGTTTGCCATTACGGAATAAATACGACAACCGTGATTTATGATTGAAAAGTTGAAAAATTGCTAGAAATTTCTTTTAAAAGCTATTAAAACAATATTTTTAGGCTATTAATTTTCCACACGTTTTAAAAATTGATAGTACGAAACTTTTCAATAAACAAATAAATCCCTATTTTCGTACGCAGAAAATTCATTAGAAATTATACTTTTATGAAATACGATATTATTGTTTTAGGAAGTGGTCCGGGTGGATATGTAACAGCTATCAGAGCATCACAATTGGGCTTTAAAGTAGCCATTATCGAAAAAGAAAACTTAGGTGGTATTTGCTTAAACTGGGGATGTATTCCAACAAAAGCATTATTAAAATC
This sequence comes from Flavobacterium inviolabile, assembly GCF_013389455.1. Lineage (NCBI taxonomy): Bacteria > Pseudomonadati > Bacteroidota > Flavobacteriia > Flavobacteriales > Flavobacteriaceae > Flavobacterium > Flavobacterium inviolabile. Next base: position 3,278,491 of record NZ_CP058278.1, read on the forward strand.
TGCTCAGGTTTTTGATTACCTAAAACACGCTTCAGATTACGGATTAACAATCAAAGAATTTGATAAAGATTTCAATGCTATTATTTCCCGCAGCCGTGGTGTTGCAGACGGAATGAGCAAAGGGATTCAGTTCTTGATGAAAAAAAATAAAATTGACGTTATTGACGGTTTCGGTAAAGTAAAACCGGGTAAAAAAATTGACGTAACGGATAAAGACGGAAAAGTAACGGAATATACAGCAGATCATATTATCATCGCTACCGGAGCCCGTTCCCGTGAATTGCCAAACTTACCGCAGGATGGTAAAAAAGTAATCGGATACCGTCAGGCAATGACTTTAGCCGAGCAGCCTAAATCGATGATTGTTGTTGGTTCCGGTGCTATTGGTGTTGAGTTTGCTCATTTTTACAATGCAATGGGAACCGATGTTACTATTGTAGAGTTCATGCCAAATATTGTTCCTGTAGAAGACGAAGATATCTCAAAACAATTTGAGCGTTCATTGAAAAAAGCAGGTATCAAAATCATGACAAATGCTTCTGTTGAAAAAGTTGATACAACCGGAACGGGTGTTAAAGCAACGGTAAAAACAGCTAAAGGAGAAGAAATTTTAGAAGCCGATATCGTACTTTCTGCTGTAGGAATCAAATCCAACATTGAAAACATCGGTTTGGAAGAAGTTGGAATTGCGACAGACAGAGATAAAATCTTAGTAAACGATTACTATCAAACAAACATTCCGGGTTATTATGCTATCGGAGATGTTGTACCGGGACAGGCTTTGGCTCACGTTGCTTCTGCTGAAGGTATTCTTTGTGTTGAAAAAATCGCCGGATTACATGTAGAGCCAATCGACTACGGAAACGTTCCTGGTTGTACATACGCTACTCCGGAAATTGCTTCCGTTGGATTGACTGAAAAACAGGCTAAAGAAAAAGGATATGAAATCAAAGTGGGTAAATTCCCTTTCTCTGCATCAGGAAAAGCAAAAGCTGCCGGTACTCCGGACGGTTTTGTAAAAGTGATCTTCGATGCTAAATACGGAGAATGGTTAGGATGCCACATGATTGGAGCCGGTGTTACCGACATGATTGCTGAAGCAGTTGTAGCGCGTAAACTGGAAACTACAGGACATGAAATCCTGAAAGCTATCCACCCTCACCCAACCATGAGTGAAGCTGTAATGGAAGCTGTTGCCGATGCTTATGGCGAAGTGATTCACTTATAATATACATTACAATACCTATAAAAAAACCGTTTTGAAATTCAAGACGGTTTTTTTATAGCCGGTATTCCCACATTTAATCCGATTTTTATAACAAAAAATGCTATATTTGTAATATACATCCACTTTACTACATTCGTTTCTATCCGCATCGATCGGATAAAATAGCATTCAACAAAATCAATAATCTTAAAATCAAGTTTTATGTTTAGACCTGTAATGTATTTTTTACTGTCACTATTTTTGTTTACTTCCTGTAACAAAAACGAAGTGATGAAACTAACAATTGCTTCACAGGAAGCAGATTGTGTTGGAGTAGCCCCTCAAAAATGTCTGTTGATAAAAAAAGAAAATCAGAAAGACTGGGAAAATCTTTATGGCGGAATTGAAGGATTCAACTATGAAGAAGGAAATGAATATGTATTGGAAGTAAAAGAAGAAAAAATCGACAATCCGTCGGCAGATGCACCCGCTATGAAATATGTTTTGGTAAAGGAAATTTCCAAAACAGCTAAAGTATCGGAAGGATTACCGCAAAAAGCCGAAGTGGCGGCAACTTTCCAGCTCACAATCGCTTCGCAACAGGCAGACTGTACCGGAGTAGCCCCACAGAAATGCCTGTTGATCAAAAAAGACGGTCAAAAAGACTGGGAGTTCTGGTACAGCGGTATTGAAGGATTCAAGTATGAAGAAGGAAATGAATATGTGCTGGAAGTAAAAGAAGAAAAAATTGACAATCCGCCGGCAGATGCCTCATCTTTAAAATATGTATTGGTAAAAGAGATTTCCAAACAGAAAAAAACGTCTGATAATCTTCCCAAACCAAAAAAATAAAAACCGTAATTCGTTTTACAGCGCAGCCTCATTACAACAATGAGGCTGTTTTTTTTATTATAAACCGGATATCATTTTTTTGAGTTTAACATTTTCCGGAATTAATCGTTAACCGTGAATTTGTATATTTATCGAAATAAAACCAAATTCTATGAAACATTACCTATGCCTCCTGTTGCTATGCTTCATTCCATTTACAACCACTGCCCAGCAGTTTACCTTTAACCAGGGCGGAACCAGTCAAAAGGATTATCATGCGGAGATTGCATACGAAAATGTAAACAATAAGATTATCATACCGGTTGTCATCCAGAATAAAACCTATCGTTTCCTGCTGGATACCGGTGCGCCCTGCATTATCACAAAAAAACTATATGACCATCTCAAACCGGCAGTGCTTACCAATGCCAATATTACAGATGCCAACGGAACAATCGACAGCCTGAAAATGGTTTCTTTACCGGAAGTCACCTTGGGCAATATTGCCTTTAATGATGTTCCGGCTTTGGTTAGCGACAACAAACTGATTTCCGAATGCATGAACATTGATGGATTCATCGGCAGTAACATGCTGCGAAATTCCATCCTGCATCTTTCTTCTACAAAGCAAACCATTGTCATAACCGACAATCATTCCAAATTAAACCTGAATAAAAAACACGCTTCAAAATTAATACTCGTGGACAATCAGAGCAGTCCGTATATTACCATTGAGCTTCGAAATAAAAAAAGTGCCAGAGAACAGCTTTTATTCGATACCGGTATGAACAATTTATACGATATGTCACTAAGAGCCTATGATATTTTTAAAAATGAAAACCTCTTTACCAATACACAGGAAGGCTATGGCAATGCCACCATCGGTATTTTTGGCAATGCCGGCGGTACCAAAAATTACCGCTTTACCATTCCGGAAATAAAAATTAACGGTATTCCTTTTAAAAACGCAACTGTTGAAACCACCAGCGATCAAAACTCCAGATTTGGTGCCGAACTGCTCAATCACGGTATCGTAACCATCGATTATAAGAACAAATACTTCTATTTTGAGCCTTTCAGGGAAAGCTATGACCTAAAGGAAAAACAATTTGGTTTCAAGCCCACTATCGTTAATGACAAATTAGTCGTGGGGATTATCTGGGACGATGCCATAAGAGGAACCGTGGGCATTGGTGACGAAATCGTTCAGATTGACGACATCAACTACGAGAACATCGATCATTGTTATATTGTGACCCAACCTTCACCATTAAAGAATAAAGATTCCGCTACAGTAACTTTTAGAAACAGCGCAGAAGACTTAACAAAGCTGACCTTAAACAAAAACTAAATGACCATAAAACAGCTGGATAAGACCGAACCGCTGCCGTATGATTTATTATACCTGGCCGATCCGTCAAAAGCAATGATTGACAGTTATATCCATCAGTCGTTTGTATTTGTCATGTATGCCGGAACGGCCGCCGTTGGAGTTTATGTACTGTTTCCCATAGATACCGCAACGGCAGAGATCAAAAACATAGCCGTACAGGAAGCCTGTCAGCAAAAAGGAATTGGAAAGCAGCTGCTTGACCATGCCGCCGGAGAAGCCCGGAAAAAAGGTTTTCGGACCATTCAAATTGCTACCGGCAATTCCAGCATCGGTCAGCTGTATTTATACCAGAAACAGGGATTTGACATTTTTAATATTGAAAAAGACTTCTTCACCACAAACTATAAAGAGCCTATTTATGAAAACGGGATTAAGTGCAGACACCTTATCCGGCTTTCAAAAGAACTATAACGATTAAAGAGAGTACCTTTCCGGAAACCATTGTTCCGGCAAAATACTATCCTTAAAACCAAAGCTATCCGCTAAGAATCGATTATCTTTATACCAAAGCTCCTGCTATGTTTGAACAACTTTTTCTTCATATTAAAAAATCCGTATCCCTTACTGCTGAAGACGAAAACATCATAAAAACGTATTTCAGTTCCAAAGATATTGCCAAAAAAGACTTTCTGCTACAGGAAGGCAGTCTTTGCAAATACAACTATTTTATCGTTAAAGGCTGTTTTCGTTTGTATATCATAACCGAAAACGGAAGGGAACAGGTTATTCAGTTCGGACTTGAAAACTGGTGGATAACTGATTATGTCAGCTTTTCATCCGGACAGCCGTCAAAGTTTTACATCCAGGCACTGGAACGCTCGGAAGTGTTGTATTACAGCAAGGAAAAAGAAGAAGAACTGTTTCTCCGGGTTCCTAAAATAGAGAGCTATTTCCGTAAAAACCTGGAAAGAGCCTATACCGCTTCTTTAATCCGGATCCAGTATATATTTGCTTTATCGGGAGAAGAACGTTACTCCCAGTTCGCCAAACTGTATCCGGGCTTTATCCAGCGCGTACCGCAATACATGCTGGCGTCCTTTCTGGGCTTGACACCGGAATACCTGAGTGAAATCCGAAAAAAAAACACAAAATAGTATTTCTTAGGTTTTCTTAATTTTTTTCCGGTTTGCAGCCCATAACTTTGTCCTATAATATTAAAAATCAATAGTTATGGACATTAGAATAAACCTTAGTCAGGTAGAACCGGAAGCATATAAAATAATGTATGCCTTTGAAAAATATTTAAGCAGTTCCAAACTGACCACTACCCACAAAGAGCTGATAAAAATCCGAGCTTCCCAGATTAACGGCTGTGCATTCTGCATTAACATGCACACCAAAGATGCCCGAAAAGCCGGCGAAACGGAACAACGGATTTATGCATTGAATGCCTGGAGAGACACGCCTTTCTTTACCGAAGAAGAGCAGGCTATTTTAGCATTAACGGAAGAAATGACCCTGATCCAGCACCATGTATCGGATGCTACCTTTAAAAGAGCACAGGAGGCTTTAAAAGACGACAACTATCTTGCCCAGGTGATGTTTGCCATAGTAACCATTAACAGCTGGAACCGGATTGCGATTGCAAGTGGTTTGCAGCCCGAAAGAGACTAAATAAAAAATCCCTTTAAAAAGGGATTTTTTATTTTTATATTATTCTCTGATAATCATTATTGTTGCTTTAAAGCCGGTGGCCAGATCCCATCGGTTTGCCGACAGCGTCTGTCCTTTATCATCAAAGATATTAAACTCCGCTGTGTTGGGACCGGAACTTCCCTGGTTTAGTGCTTCAAAGTCCAGTTTGTTGAATCCCTTTTCCAGACCCAGTGTAATTCCTTTAAAATCGCCCTGTAGTATTACCTGGGCAACCACAATCTTACCGTTAACCAGTACCTTAATCATATCCCCGTCTACATATTCATGGTCACGGTACAGTATTTTTACAAATTCCGATTTCGTTCTGATCTCACCAAAAGACTGATCTCTTTTAAAAATCCTGGAATCGCCGTTGCCTTCTCCTTTAAAATCCTGTTTCAGCCTGTCTACATATACCTCTCCCGGATTTGCGAACTTCTCTTTTTCGCTGCCAAAACCGGAATTATTAGTATCGCCAATCTGAAAAGAAGACGTATTTGGTTTTAAAGCATCTAAAGGATTCACGGGAGTATCAAAAATGGAAGCACCAAAATTCATCGATGGAAAAGCAGTGGTATTCGATGCTTTGTCCGGAGCGGCGATGGGTATCTTCAAACGCGGTATCGGTTTGGATTTGATGATAAAATCATTTTGCGCAAAACCATTTACGGATAATCCGATTACAAGAAATAATAAATATAACGATTTCACCAGGCTGAAATTTTTTTAAAGTTTAAAAATAACAAATTAAGGACGACATAAAAATATTATGCCGCTTTTTAACGCTATTTTAATTATCAAACACAATGCCTGTTTAGCTGCTTTTTCTATTTTTTTCAAAAAAAGAAAACAACCATGCCCTAAAAACAGCGGAAGTTTTGATTTGTAGTGCCGGTTTATCGTTTTACCTGTTTAGACGGGCATTCATCGGAAACCCGGAACCGGAATATAGCCGGCATTACACTGCAAAATTTATGATTTTATTAAGAATATCCATAAAAAATAACAGGAAAAACCGTAAAACGTTTATTCCTTTTTTTGTAACTTGCAGTCCGTTAAACCTTTATAAAGTCATTGATTTACTTATGGTACAGATAATGATTATGCTAATAAGACAACTGATTGTGCTGATAATTAACTTCAGCCAGTTGTTATAACGTTTACACTACTCCAGACTATTTTTAGTCCCTTTTTACAATGGGATTCAATATAGATGTCAACTCTTTTATCATTTAATTTTGTTACCGGAATAAAAACAAAAAATCCCTCCTAAAAGAGGGATTTTTAATATTTACTGATCGCTTATTAAAAAACGAACATCGCTCTTTCGCTCATCATATCGTTTACTTCGTCGGCAACTTCTTCAAGAATCTCTTCGTTTGTATGGTTCATAATTACCTTATCAATCAAAGCAACAATTGTTTCCATATCGGCTTCCACCAATCCACGGGTAGTAACGGCAGGAGTTCCCACACGGATACCAGAGGTTACAAATGGTGATTTATCATCAAAAGGAACCATGTTTTTATTAACGGTAATTTCCGCTTTTACCAAAGCATTTTCAGCCTCTTTACCGGAAATATTCTTATTTCTCAGGTCAATTAACATCATGTGATTGTCCGTTCCTCCGGAAATGATGTTATACCCTCTTTTCACAAAGGCAGCAGCCATCGCTTTGGCATTCTTTTGTACCTGCATTGCATAAGTGAAAAACTCATCGGTTAAAGCTTCACCAAAAGCAACCGCTTTAGCGGCAATGATATGCTCTAACGGTCCGCCCTGATTTCCAGGGAAAACAGCTCCGTCCAATAAAGACGACATCATTCTGATTTCTCCTTTAGGTGTCTTGATTCCGAATGGGTTCTCAAAATCGTTCCCCATCATGATCATTCCTCCTCTCGGACCTCTTAATGTTTTGTGTGTCGTAGTTGTAATAATATGACAATGCGGAACCGGGTCATTCATTAATCCTTTCGCGATTAATCCGGCAGGATGTGAAATATCCGCCATTAAAATAGCCCCAACGCTGTCTGCAATTGCTCTGAAACGCGCAAAATCCATATCGCGGGAATACGCAGAAGCACCTGCAATGATCAATTTAGGCTGCTCTTTCGTAGCAATTTCCTGAATTTTATCATAGTTCAGCATTCCTGTTTCCTGCTCTACTCCGTAAAATACAGGATTGTATAATTTTCCGGAGAAATTAACCGGTGAACCGTGTGTTAAGTGACCACCGTGTGAAAGGTCAAAACCTAATATTTTGTCACCCGGTTTTAAACAGGCAGCAAAAACAGCTGTATTGGCCTGAGAACCGGAATGCGGTTGTACATTCACATAAGCCGCTCCAAACAAAGCCTTCGCTCTGTCTATCGCAATCTGCTCAATAACATCCACTACTTCACATCCGCCATAGTATCTTTTTCCGGGATATCCTTCTGCATATTTATTTGTTAAAACAGAACCCGCTGCTTCCATTACCTGATCACTCACGAAATTCTCAGAAGCAATAAGTTCCAGTCCGTGAATTTGTCTATCTTGTTCTTCAAGAATTAAGTCGAAAATTTGTTCGTCGCGTTGCATTTTATAATATTTCGTTAAATTGAGTTCAAAAATACGAAAATCGTTTGTTAAATTCACAATAGGGACTATATTTGATTTCGAATTTTTCAACAACAAAAACAACAAACAATATGCCTATAAGTGCCAATGACCCTAACAGAAAATCGTGGTTACACGTCTCTGAAAACAGCGATTTCCCAATCCAAAATATTCCATTTGGAGTTTTCATAACAAAAGACGATGTCGTAACCATAGGAACTCGTATTGGTGATTTTGCGATCGATATGGGAGCCTTACAACAATTAGGGTACTTTGAAGGAATAGAATTAACAGACGATATGTTCATGCAGGATACGCTGAACGACTTTATCTCCGATGGAAAAAAAACATGGCGATTGGTTCGTAATCGCCTGGCTGAAATTTTTGATGCCGTAAATCCGCAATTAAGAGATAATGAAGCGCACAAAGAAGTTGTGATTTTCAATGTTAACGATATTGAAATGCAATTGCCGGTTTTAATCGGTGATTATACCGATTTCTATTCCAGTAAAGAACATGCTACCAATGTTGGTAAAATGTTCCGTGATCCGGACAATGCCTTATTGCCAAACTGGCTTCACATTCCGGTGGGTTACCACGGAAGAAGTTCAACGATAGTTCCTTCCGGAATCCCGATTCACCGCCCGATGGGACAAACCCTTCCAAACGGGGAAACACAACCGATATTCGGACCTTCCCGTACGGTGGATTTCGAATTGGAAACCGCTTTCATCACAACCGATGCCAATATCATGGGTGAAAATATCCCTGTTGGTGAAACCGAAGACTATATCTTTGGTATGGTTTTACTAAACGACTGGAGTGCCCGTGACATCCAGAAATGGGAATATGTGCCGCTGGGACCATTCTTAGCGAAAAACTTTGCCTCTTCCATCTCTCCGTGGATTGTAACCTTAGATGCTTTGGAACCTTTCCGCGTGGCAAGTCCTGTACAGGAACCGGCTCCGCTGCCTTATTTACAGCAAACCGGCGATCATGCTTTCGATATTAACCTGGAAGTATTAATTGCACCGGAAAATGCAGAAGCAACCAGCGTTAGTAAATCCAACTTCAAATACATGTACTGGACAATGAGTCAGCAGCTGGCACACCACACCATCAACGGTTGCCGTGTGAATTCAGGTGATATGATGGGTTCCGGTACTATTTCCGGTCCAACAGAAGACAGTTTCGGTTCGATGCTGGAATTAACCTGGGGCGGAAAAAACCCGATTAAAATGAATGACGGTTCCGAGCGTAAATTTATCAATGACGGCGATACTGTAATCATGAAAGGATACTGCCAGAATAACAATGTAAGAATCGGATTCGGAGAAGTTTCCAGTAAACTGCTTCCCGCTTTCGAAAGAAAATAGATTCTTTCCGAATCAAAATCAAACTCCGGATTAAATTCGGAGTTTTTTTATGTCCTGACCGAAAATACCTCTTAAAAAAATTATATTTTTGACCCAAAGTAAAATGTCCGATTTATGAAGAAAATTATAGCGCTGTTCTCCGTAATAGCATTTGTTTATTCCTGTGGTGTCAAACAAACCCAAAGCATGATCAGCGAAGGCGATTATGACGGTGCTATTAACCGCGCTATCGAAGGACTGAGCAATAACAAAAATGCCAAAGGTAAACAAGATTATGTCTATTTACTGGAAGAAGCGTTTGCCAAAGCCAAAGAACGTGATTTACGGACTATCGATTTACTGATAAAAGATGCCAATCCTTCCAAACTGGAAAAACTGTACAATACCTATTTGCAGCTTAACAACCGCCAGGAACGCATCCGCCCGCTATTGCCTTTGCAGTTGCTGAAAGAAAAACGCAATGCCCTTTTCCCTTTTGACGATTATTCCGATCAGATCATAAGCAGCAAAAATGCACTTGCCAAACACCTGTATAACAACTCCAAAGCTTTGTTGGCTACCAACGACAAAATGAATTTCAGAAGAGCTTACGACGATTTCGCTTATCTGGAAACCTTAAGCCCGGGCTTTAAAGATGTCAAAAAATTAATGGATGAGGCACAATTTAAAGGTACCGACTTTGTAAACGTCTATACAAAAAACGAAACCAATATGGTCATTCCGGTTGGTCTGCAAAACGATCTTCTGGATTTCAGCACGCTGGGATTGAACGACAAATGGACCGTTTACCACAGTAACCGGCAAAAAGGAGTGACTTACGATTTTGGTTTAATTGTAAACTTCAGGGACATTAAAATCACTCCGGAACAAATCAAAGAAAAACAATTCATCAAGGAAAAACAGATCAAAGACGGCGTAAAAAACCTGTTGGATGCTAACGGACGTGTGGTAAGAGACAGTTTGGGCAAACCGATTAAAGTAGACAACTTTCGTACGATAAAAATCAACATCTATGAATTTACACAATTCAAAGCCTGCCAGATAACGGCTAAAGTTGATTATATCGATTTTAAAACCAACCAGCTGATCGAAACTTTCCCGTTGAGCAGTGAATTTGTTTTCCAGAACATCTATGCCAATTATAACGGAGACCGACGTGCCAGCGATGAAAATTACTACCAGTATTTTGACCGCAAAGCCGTGCCGTTCCCAAGCAACGAACAAATGGTTTTTGACACCGGCGAAGATCTTAAATCCAAATTAAAGAACATTATCACCCGGAATAAATTCCGTAAATAATACCCCTGTTTTCAGGCTGAACCAACCAAAGTGCTTTAGTAATTAAAGCACTTTTTTTATTTCCGAAAGGCTGCATTAAAATATTAACAAGCATTATAATATTAATTATTTGTTAATAAAAATTTGACGTTTTATAAAATATAAATGCTAATTTTATGAAAATCAAATCTATACATTATGAAAAAAAACCTACTTTTCATTTCGATGTTGTTTTTAGGCATCAGCGGCCATGCCCAGAAACTATCCGAATTCAATCGCATTAATGTTGAGGGATTTTACACCAATCCCGTAGTAGCTCCAAACGGAGACTATGCCTTGCTAACAGGCGAGCATTTTAAAGGGCTCTATCTTTTAGACCTGAAAAAAAACACTGTTGTCAAAATTTCCGATAAGGACGGCAGCGGTTATGGTTACAGCTGGGATAAGAACGGTACCGTTTTTTATTTCAAGGAAAAAGGAGAAAAAGAATATTTCTCACAATCCAGAGTTATGGCCTATGATGTTGCCACCAAACAACTGGAACGTAAAACAAACATCAATCACAACTTCCTGCCTTCGTTTCAGGGTGAAACAACAAACATAGTTGTTTACACCAACCTGACGACTTTAAAAATCGAAGCCAAAGATCTGGCCAGCGATAAAAGCTGGGTAGTTACCGGCGATGAAGGACAATTCTACAACGCTATTTTATCCAATGACGGTAAAAAAGTAGCGGTACACAACGGTCCGGACATTTTTGTTTACGACCTTAACGGAGACGGAAAAGGAACAAAAGTGGGCACCGGAATCGCAACTTCTTGGTCGGCAGACGACAAATACTTATTAGGCTTTTTAGACGAAAGTGAAGACGGGCATACGGTAAGCAACTCCGAGATATACCTTTTTGACACCAGCGCTTTCAGACCGAAAAAAATCACCAATACAGAAGTTTTTACCGAAATGTTCCCAACATTTTACGGCAAAAACCAGATAATGTTTTCGGATGATAAAACCGGTAGAATTTTCACTTCTCAACTAAAAAACTAAACACATGAAAAAAATAACTGCACTCCTGTTTGCCTTAGTAGTGACCTTTATGGCAAACGCTCAGATAATCGTTATCGATCCGGGTCACGGATATGGCACCTCAACCAGTGACAATCCCGACGGAAGAACCGCAACCGAAATAGAAACTTCACTGGAAGTGGGTTTACGAACCCGTACCCTGATCCAGAACAGTTGTACGTGGACCGTATACATGACCCGAACCACAAACCTAAACAGCTGGACATCCGTTACCCAAAGAGCAACGATGTCCAATAACTGGAATGCTGACCGTTTATTGAGCGTTCACTGTAACGCCGGCGGTGGTACCGGAACCGAGACTTTCTATTGTACTTATGACGATACCAATACCGCTCCGGATATTGCTTTTGCACAAAAAATCCAGGCCGATATGGTTTCTTACGGTTCCTGGACAAACAGACGCTGCGTGGAAGACAATAGCTTCCTGGCCTATCATTTGGGTGTTTTACGCTATTCTTCCGCTACAGGATGCTTAAATGAGATCGGTTTTGTGGATTCTGCCGATGCTACAAAACTAACAAGCTCCACCTGGAGGGATTCTTTTGCGTCTGCCTACTTTAATGCTTTAAAATCCAACCTGAACCTGACCTGCAGCGTTACCGCTCCGGGCGCATTCACATTGACCGCTACACCGGAATGCAACGGAACAGCTACCCGCGTAAGACTGAACTGGACCGCTTCTGCCAATGCCACCAGCTACGATATTTACAGAAACGGTGCTCTATATGCCAGCAGCATTACAGGAACACAATACCTGAATACCGCCGTTACCGCCGGAACAGCCTATACCTACTATGTAAAAGCTAAAAATGCCAGCAGCAGTACCAATAATTCAAACGGAACCCTGTCGGCTACACCGCCATCCTGCAGTACTCCGGGAGCCTTTACGGTAACTGCAACAGCAACCTGCAGCGGTACTACCAGTGCCATTAACGTTACCTGGACCGCATCTGCCAATGCCACTACTTATGATATTTACAGAAACGGTAACCTGTATGCTCCGGATGTTACAGGAACATCATTCTTAAACACTTACCTGATCACTGCCGGTACTACCTATACGTATTCGATGGTTGCCAAAAACAGTGTGGGAACAATCAGTAATTCGAACGGTACCCGCAGCGTAACAGCAACCAGCTGTGGTGCGAAAATGGCTGGTGAAACAGCTCCGAACGGATTTGACAGCTTAAACTTATACCCTAACCCGTCAGACGGAATAATCAACCTTTCCATTGAAAATATAGCCGTAAAACAGCTTCATCTGATGCTGATCGATACCAACGGACGTATCGTATTAGAAAACAATCTGACACCGGCAGACAACACCGTATCCGAGCAGATTGACATTCGTAATTTTGCTGCGGGAATCTATATTGTCAAGATTACAGCAGACAATAAAGAATACATTCGTAAGATTATTAAGAAATAAATCCTTTCTTTTTTGTTTAAATCCGGGGCAATGCTCCGGATTTTTTTTAGTGTAAAGCCCTGTAAACAGGGACTTCTATTGTTAAAAAAATCACTTTCTGTATTTTTTAACACATCCTATTACAAAATCTTTTACATTTGCAGCAATGAAAACAACAATGTTACATAGTAACTTTTCTACACGGAAAACCCTGATCCTATCTTCCCGGACAGAGCGGTCGACTTTCTAGTACCCGAGTTTTTCATATTGTTATTCATTTCTCATATTTCCCATTTTGGAACCAGTAATTTTTGTATCAGGACAAAACAGTCTTAACAACACATTTATATTTTTAGCATTACAGTCTGTAATACTGACAACACGACGGTAAAGCCTGCTCTTTTCGACACTAATTTCTTTTAGGCTCGAACCACACCCCCTATTTTTTATTTTCTATTAATCCTTTATTCATCATTGTTAGAAATGAATGTAATCATTGTTATTGCTCAAAAGGAGCATTATCACTATGCGCAGGAAATTTGCGACACCATCGAAACATCTGCCCTGCAGCGAGGTACCGGAATTGCCAAGAGAACTCCGGAATACATCCATAAAAAGATCGATTTACAGGAAGCTGTGATCGCTTTGGAGAATGGAAAATTTGCCGGATTCTGCTATATCGAAAGCTGGCAGCACGGAAAATTCGTAGCCCATTCCGGATTGATCGTACATCCCGGCTACAGGCATCTCGGATTGGCAAAAAAGATCAAAACTTTTGTATTTGAGTATTCCCAGAAAAAGTATCCGGAAGCAAAAATCTTCGGAATAACCACCGGTTTAGCGGTTATGAAAATCAATTCCGACCTCGGGTATCGTCCCGTTCCTTTTTCGGAACTAACCGATGATCCCAGTTTTTGGGCAGGCTGCAAAACCTGTGCGAATTTCGATATCCTGCAACGCAAAGAAAACAAAATGTGCCTTTGCACCGGAATGCTGTACGACCCGAAAGAAAAGAAAAACCAGGAACAGGAATACACCTTTAACAAAAAAGTGCTGGGCAGATTAAAAAGCATCAAACAGGCACTTTTCTTAAAAAAATAATACCATGAACAAAACTCAGAACAATCATTCCAAAATAGTAGTATTGGCCTATAGCGGTGGTTTGGACACCTCTTTCTGCCTGACGTATTTAATCCAAAACGGTTTCGAAGTACATACAGTGCTGATAAATACCGGAGGATTTACCACAGCCGAACTGGAAACCATTACGGCCAGAGCCTATGCATTGGGCAGCACACAGCATACCAACCTGGACATTGTTGAAAAATACTATAACAAAGCCATTAAATACCTGATTTTCGGCAACGTACTCAAAAACAACACCTATCCCCTTTCGGTCAGTGCCGAACGTGTTTTCCAGGCATTGGAAGTCATAAAATATGCCAAAGCAAACGGAGCGGCAGCAATTGCGCACGGCAGTACCGGAGCCGGAAACGACCAGATTCGTTTTGACCTTATTTTTCAAACCATCGCCCCCGAGATTGAAATTATCACCCCCATCAGAGACCAGCAATTGTCCCGTCAGCAGGAAGTGGAATTTTTACAGCAAAACGGCATCAACTATTCCTGGGAAAAAGCGCAATACTCTATCAACAAAGGGATCTGGGGAACCAGTGTGGGCGGAAAAGAAACCCTAACCTCTCACCTGCCGTTACCGGAAGAAGCTTATCCCTCGCCATTACAAAAAACCGTACCCGAAAAAGTGATCCTTGAATTTGAAAAAGGAGAATTGGTCGGCATCAATCATCAAAAAGACATTCCGGCGAACAATATCCTCAAACTGGAAGCTCTGGCAAGCGCGTTTGCTATTGGCAGAGACATACACGTGGGCGATACCATCATCGGTATTAAAGGCAGAGTCGGATTTGAAGCCGCGGCACCCTTACTCATTATCAAAGCCCATCACCTGTTGGAAAAACACGTACTCACAAAATGGCAGCAGTACTGGAAAGAACAATTGGGCAACTGGTACGGCATGTTGTTTCATGAAGGGCAATTCCTGGATCCGGTTATGCGCAATATCGAAACCTTCCTGACGGACTCTCAAAAAACAGTCAGCGGAAAAGTGACCGTAACGCTAAAGCCCTACCATTTCTCTTTGGACGGAGTGGAATCGGCTCACGACCTGATGAATTCCCGGTTCGGGCAATATGGCGAAATGAACAACGCCTGGACGGCCGAAGAAGCCAAAGGATTCATTAAAATCCTGGGCAATGCACAAACTATTTATTCACATGTAAATTATCTGGATTATGATTAATGTTGGTATTATCGGAGGTTCCGGCTACACTGCCGGAGAACTGTTGCGTTTACTGAATAACCATCCTAAGGCTGTAGTCGACTTTGTTTACAGCACCACCAATGCCGGTAAACCGGTAACGGATGTGCATCAGGACCTCCTTGGTGAAACGGACTTACTATTTACCGATACGGTAAACCCGGAAATCAATGTCTTGTTCCTTTGCCTGGGACACGGCAAATCGAAAGCCTTTTTAGCGGCACATTCTTTTGCCGGTCACACCCGTATCATCGACCTGGGGAATGACTTCCGTTTGCAAAAAGATGCGGAAGCCTTCGTTTACGGACTGCCGGAATGGAACAAAAAAGCCATACAGAAAGCACAGTTTATTGCCAATCCGGGCTGTTTCGCTACGGCTATTCAGCTCGCTTTACTACCGTTGGCACAGCACCAGGAACTGCAAAACAGTATTCATATTAATGCCACTACCGGAAGTACCGGTGCCGGCGTACAGCCTTCGGAAACAACGCATCACAGCTGGCGAAACAACAATATGTCCCATTACAAAGCCTTTGAACACCAGCATCTGGATGAAATACAGCAAAGTCTGGCCATCACACAGACCGGTTTCTATCAGGAACTGTTGTTTATACCCAACCGTGGCGATTTTACCAGAGGCATTTTTGCAACGCTGTATACCAAAACCGACAAATCACTGGACACACATATAAAACAGTTTCAGGCCTTTTACGAAAAGGAACCGTTTGTTGTGGTCACCACCGGAAACATCCATTTGAAACAAGTGGTACAGACCAATAAATGCCTGATCAGCCTTACCAAAAAAGGAGATTACCTGTTGGTAACTTCCATTATTGATAACCTCATCAAAGGCGCATCCGGTCAGGCAATTCAAAGCATGAACCTGATGTTCGGCTTAGATGAAAAAACAGGCTTGCAATTAAAATCCGGTAATTTCTAATCCCATTTACATTTTGCCCTTTGCTAATTGCCTTTTGCTTTTTGCTAATTGCCCTTTGCTAATTGCCCTTTACTTTTCACTATTTAAAAACTAAAAAAATGAATCTATTCAACGTTTACCCCATATACAACATAACCCCAACCAGAGCCATGGGCGCTAAAGTATGGGATGCCAATAACCAGGAATACCTTGACTTCTACGGAGGCCACGGTGTTATTTCCATTGGTCATTCCCATACAGCCTATGTTAGTGCAATTACCGGACAGGTACAGAAAATAGGATTTTACTCCAATTCGATAGTAAACCCTATCCAGGAACAACTGGCACAAAAAACGGCACAGCTTTCCGGTTATCCCGACTATTCCTTATTTCTGTGCAACTCCGGCGCGGAAGCCAACGAAAATGCTTTAAAACTCGCTTCTTTCCACAATGGAAAATCCAGAATCATTGCATTTCAAAAAGCCTTTCACGGACGTACTTCTGCCGCGGTTGCCGTAACCGACAATCCCGCTATCATAGCGCCGGTTAACAATAAGCACGAAGTCGTATTCCTACCGTTAAACGACATCGGTTCGGTGACCGATGAAATTGCCAAAGGCGACGTCTGTGCCGTAATTATCGAAGGCATCCAAGGTGTTGGCGGGCTGGACGAAGGTACAACCGCTTTCTTTCAGGCATTGCAACAGCTCTGTAAAGCCCATAACGTTATCCTGATCCTGGATGAAATCCAAAGCGGTTACGGTCGTTCCGGTAAATTCTTTGCCCATCAGCACCACGGAATTCAGCCGGACATCATTTCGATGGCAAAAGGAATGGGCAACGGTTTTCCTGTTGGTGGTATTTTAATCAGTCCCAGATTCAAAGCCTCCTATGGTTTGCTGGGAACCACATTTGGCGGCAACCATCTGGCTTGTGCTGCGGCTCTTTCGGTATTGGAAACCATCGAAAAAGAAGCTTTGATTGACAATGTCCGTCTTCAGCATGATTATTTCTGCGATCAGATGCAACAATTTCCCGAAATCAAAAAAGTGAAAGGCAGAGGACTAATGCTCGGACTGGAATTTGATTTTGACGTTAGCAAACTGCGTCAAAAGCTCATTTATGAAGAATACATCTTTACCGGCAATGCCGCACAAAAAAACCTGCTGCGCATACTGCCGCCATTATCCATCACCAAAGACGACACTGATTATTTTGTAAAAGGGCTCAAAAATGCGCTCGCAACCTTAACCTAAAACAACATGAAACATTTCACATCCGTAAACCATATTGACGATCTGGACGAGTTGCTTCTATTAGCCAAACAGATCAAATCCAATCCTTATGCCAACAAAACAGCAGGCGAAAACAAAACCCTGGGACTGTTATTTTTCAATCCCAGCTTAAGAACGCGACTGAGCACTCAAAAAGCAGCCGCTAATCTGGGCATGAACTGCATTACCATGAACCTCAACAACGAAGGCTGGAGCCTGGAATTTGAAGACGGTGCGGTTATGGACGGCGACAAAGCCGAACATATAAAAGAAGCGGCACAGGTAATCTCCCAGTATTGCGACATTATCGCCATTCGCAGTTTCCCTTCGTTAACCGATAAGGAAAAAGATGAAGAAGAACATGTCATCAACGCCTTTGTCCAGTATGCCTCGGTGCCGGTAATCAGCCTCGAAGGCGCCACGGAACATCCGCTACAGGCGGTTGCCGATATACTGACCATACAGGAATACAAGACGACCCAAAAACCGAAAGTGGTCTTAACATGGGCACCGCACCCGAAAGCTTTGCCACATGCGGTTCCCAATTCCTTTATAAAAATGATGCAGCTCGCTAATGTTGATTTTGTTATTACACATCCGGAAGGTTATGAGCTCAATCCGGAAGTGACCAAAAACAGTACCGTTACCCACAACCAGGAGGAAGCATTTAAAGATGCTGATTTTATTTATGCCAAAAACTGGAGCAATTATAACGATTACGGACAGATACTGTCGCAGGATGCTGCCTGGATGGTAACCCCGGAAAAAATGGCACTGACCAAACAGGCAAAATTCATGCATTGCCTTCCGGTGAGACGAAACCAGGTTGTTAGTGATGCCGTTTTAGACGGTGCCGATTCCATCGTCATTTCGCAGGCAAACAACAGAACCTATGCGGCACAGGCCGTTCTAACCAAAATATTAGCACATGAAAGCCAGTAAACCCAATATAACCATCGTTAAAATCGGCGGCAATGTTATTGATAATCCGGTTGCTTTATCGAAAGTATTAACCGCTTTTTCCAAAACAGACGGGCCTAAAATACTCGTTCACGGCGGCGGAAAAGAAGCCAGTAAAATCGCCATGTCCTTAGGTCTGGAACCGCAAATGATTGACGGCAGGAGAATTACCGACCAGCACATGCTGGATGTCGTTGTAATGACCTATGCCGGACTGATTAATAAAAGAATTATTGCACAGCTGAACGCGGAGCAGTCAATAGCCATTGGTTTTTCCGGAGCCGACGGGAACACGATCGTATCCGAAAAAAGAAAAAATCCGGACATCGATTTTGGTTTCGTGGGGGACATCATTGCCGTTAATAAAGAACCACTCACAAAAATACTGGACCAAAATATAGTACCGGTTTTCTGCGCCATTACCCATGACGGAAACGGGCAGCTTTTAAACACCAATGCCGATACCATTGCATCGGAACTGGGCAGCGCCCTATCGGAAATCTATACGGTAAAGCTGATTTATTGCTTTGAAAAACAAGGTGTTTTAATCAACTCAAATGATGACGATTCCGTTATACCGGCCATCACCCGATCCAAATACAGGGATCTGCTGGAAATCGGTGCGATACATTCCGGTATGATCCCGAAACTCGACAACTGCTTCCTGGCATTGTCCAAAGGAGTTGACCGGGTCATTATTGGAAACCCGGCAGTTCTTGAAGATCCAGATACACGATGTACCACAATTAGCCTTTAACTTATGAAAACAATACCAACGCTAACAAACGAAGCCATCCAATTATTAAAAAAGCTCATTGCCACTCCTTCTTTTTCAGGAGAAGAGCAGCAAACGGCACAGTTACTCCAAAACTGGTTTCAGGAAAATAATATTCCTTTTAAACAGGAAAACAATAATATATGGGCCTACAACCAGCATTTCGACGCTTCCAAACCGACATTACTGCTCAACTCCCATCACGATACCGTAAAACCCAATCAGGGCTATACCCTTGATCCGTTTACCCCTATTGAGGAAGACGGCAAAATTTTCGGCCTCGGCAGTAATGATGCCGGTGGCTGCCTGGTTTCGCTATTGGCTGCCTTTGCCTATTACTATACACACAAAAACCTGTCGCACAATATTGTGATCGTGGCTTCCGCCGAAGAAGAAAGCAGCGGACCGAACGGCTTAAACAGCGTCCTGCAACATTTGCCTCCGCTGGATTGTGCAATTGTGGGCGAACCCACCGAAATGCAATTGGCCATAGCCGAAAAAGGACTTTTGGTACTGGATGTTACGGTAAACGGAACAGCCAGTCATGCCGCACATCACAACGATGATAACCCTATTTACAAAACGCTTGCCGTTATCGACTGGTTTAAAAATTACCGCTTTGAAAAGGTTTCCGACATATTGGGACCGGTTAAAATGACAATAACCCAGATCAATGCCGGAAAGCAGCATAATGTTGTTCCTGCCGAATGCCGGCTGGTCGTGGATATCCGTGTAAACGACCGCTACAGCAACCAGGAAATACTGGACACGGTGGTTCAGCAGGTATCGGCCGTTATAAAACCGCGCTCGATGAATTTAAATGCCTCTTCGATTGCACCACAGCATCCGTTAGTGCAATCCGGAATCGCTTCAGGACGCAGCACCTATGGTTCTCCAACGCTCTCCGACCAGTCGGTACTGAGCTGTCAGTCCTTAAAATTAGGACCGGGAAATTCCCTGCGTTCCCATACGGCTAACGAGTTTATCTATCGCCGGGAAATTGAAGAAGGAATTCAATTATACATCAACATACTCGAAGGCTATTTACTAACCACATAAAAACACGAAACATGAAATTATGGGAAAAAGGTATCCCTACGGATCAGAAAATTGAACAGTTTACCGTAGGCAATGACAGGGAACTGGATATTATTTTAGCCCGATATGATGTTTTGGGATCCATCGGTCATGCCAAAATGCTGGCAAAAACAGGATTACTGACCGAAACGGAAGCAGCGGACATTATTCAGGCACTGGAAGCGATACTGCTGACCATTGAAAAAGAACAGTTTACCATTGAAGCCGATTTTGAAGATGTACATTCCAAAATAGAGTCCATGCTGATTGCACAACTGGGCGACACCGGAAAAAAGATCCATACGGCGCGTTCCCGAAACGACCAGGTTTTGGTAGCCCTGCATTTGTACCTTAAAGACGAAATCACCGCTATAAAAGCATTGGTCAAAGCACTTTTTGATTTGCTGATGGCATTAGCCGATAAAAATCAGCAGGTTTTATTACCCGGTTATACGCATCTGCAAATTGCCATGCCCTCCTCTTTTGGCTTGTGGTTTTCTGCCTATGCCGAAAGTCTGATTGACGATATTACGATGCTGAATGCCGCCTTACAGGTTGTCGACCAGAATCCGTTAGGTTCTGCGGCCGGTTATGGAAGCTCCTTTCCTATCGACCGAATGCATACAACCGAAACCCTGCAATTTGCAACACTAAAATACAATGTCGTTGCCGCGCAGATGAGCCGTGGAAAATCGGAAAAAACGCTGGCTTTTGCGATGAGCAGCGTTGCCGGAACCTTGTCGAAACTGGCAATGGACGTCTGCCTGTATGTGAGTCAGAATTTTGATTTTATGACGTTACCGCAACAGCTGACCACCGGTTCCAGTATTATGCCGCATAAAAAAAATCCGGATATTTTTGAGCTGATCAGGGGAAAAGCGAATAAAATCCAGAGTCTGCCGTATGAACTGACCTTAATAACGAACAATCTGCCCAGTGGTTACCACAGGGAATTCCAGCTGCTGAAAGAAGGTTTGTTTCCGGCTATTCAAAATTTAAAATCCTGTCTGGAAATGACCCGTTATGCCTTGCAGGATATTGAAGTAAAAGAGACAATCCTAAACGATCCGAAATACAACTACCTCTTTACGGTAGATGCCTTAAACGAATTGGTCGTTCAGGGAATCCCGTTTCGGGATGCCTATAAAATAATAGCCGGGCAATTGGAAAACGGAACTTTCAAAGCTCCAGAAAAAACAAAACATACCCATGAAGGCAGTATCAACAATCTTTGCCTGGAAGAGATTCAGGCAAAAATGGAGAATGCTTATTAATTTAGAAAATACGTTGTGGCTGCATAACGTATTTTTTTTAAATGAAATCCTTTTATCCGGAAACCAAAAAATCCATACTAAATGTATATATTTGAGTATAAGTTATCTTAAAGTAATAGTATGGCACAATTTGAAGATGAGGCTACCCAAACTCTTTTTAAGAAAAATTTAATTACAGCAAAACAATCCGACCAAATAAAGGAATATCGCCGGTTGGCTATTTTTTCACTTTATTCCGAATTAAAACTATTGCTGTACCTGTCGGTTTTATTATTCACTTCAGGAATCGGAATTTTAATTTATCAGAATATTGACAGTATCGGACACGTTGTTATCTTGTCGCTGCTGCTGCTCATCACAATATGCTGTTTCTACTTTTGCTTTAAAAATTCGAAAGGATTTCAAAAAGAAGAGTCCGGTTTTGAGAATCCTTTATGGCAGTATTTAGTGCTTGCGGCAACCCTTTTAAGCTGCATTTTTGTAGGATACATACAATTTCAATACACCCTTTTCGGAACCCATTACGGTTTAGCAACATTAATCCCTACAATTATCAGTTTCTTTTGCGCCTATTATTTTGACCATAAAGGCGTGTTAACCATTGCGGTAACCGGTTTAGCGGCCTATATTGGTCTTTCGGTTAGTCCTCAGGCATTGCTAAGCAATAATCTTTATTCAACAGCAACATTAAGCTATTCGGCAATTTTACTCGGCGTTTTATTAATTGCCTGGACTGTTTACAGCGCAAAGATTCACTTAAAAGTACATTTCAATTTTATCTTCCTCACGTATGCTTTGCATTTAATCAGTATTGCAACGATCAATAATTTATTTGATAACTGGCTGATGGCAACGATACTTTTAAGCGTTTCCTCCTATTATTTTTACAAAACAAGCTATCAGATTCCTTCGGTTTCGTTATTTGCTTTTACAATTATATACGCCTATATAGGCCTAAACCTCCTGCTGTTTAAGTTTCTGATTTTTGTCAGAGCCGATAACTTTTATGAAATAATACTACTGGCCTCTCCTTTTTATATAATTGTTTCTATTATTTTATTTATCGGGTTAATTAAAAATTTCAATAAACATAAAGCAAATGATCGCATACGATAAGAATTTATTGAAAAACACTTTTTTGGTTACCGAAGCGAAGGCTTTAGAGAAAGCCCGTTTCATTACTAAAGAACAGTTCCAAAATGCGGTAAAAGCATTACCCGCACTGAAAAGCCAGCATAACATCTTAATCCGTTCAGGATTTTTCATATTGGGTGTTTTCCTGTATTCGTCTGTTAGTGGTGTATTAGCGCTATTCGGATTGGTCAATGTAGATCTCGCTATTGGATTGGTATATCTTTTTGCGGCAATTGGCCTGGTAGGATCTGAATTATTGGCACGACAAAAATATTATGGTTTCGGACTGGACGATGCTTTTATATTGGGAACGCAGTTTGCTCTGGGCATAGCCGTTACTTTTTCTACAAAAGGCAACATCCTGGTTATTACAGGTACGGTCACGATAGCTGCTTTAATCATGTATCTGCGTTATGTACATTTACCCTCCATGGTTGTTTTTTTCCTGGCTTTAACGGCCACACTGGCTTATGCTGTCTTTAATCTTTTGGTATATGGAAAAGCGATATTGCCTTTTGCGATGATGCTTTTTGCAGTTGGAATGTATGTTGCCAGTGTACAGCTTCTAAAAAAACTGACGGAACCTTTTTATTACAACGGAATCCTGCTGATCAGAAATTTCAGTCTGGTCTTATTTTATTTATCAGGGAATTAT
This sequence comes from Flavobacterium inviolabile, assembly GCF_013389455.1. Lineage (NCBI taxonomy): Bacteria > Pseudomonadati > Bacteroidota > Flavobacteriia > Flavobacteriales > Flavobacteriaceae > Flavobacterium > Flavobacterium inviolabile. The sequence goes on from NZ_CP058278.1 coordinate 3,301,709, forward strand.
TTTGTTGTAAGGGAACTTTCGGCCGATACCTACGATTATAGTCCGGAAATTCCATTGTCATGGTTCTTCTGGTGCTTTACCTTTATCATTCCTGTTCTTTATATCGTTTTTGCATTACAAAACAAAAACAGGATGCTGCTTTGGATCGGTTTGCTGGCATTTTGTTTTTCGATTTTCAGCTTCCGGAATTACCATCATGTTTTGCCAACGGAGTTTGCACTGACTCTTGGAGGCTTATTCCTTTTTGCATTTACGTATTTTTCTATCAAAAAGATAAAAAACAATGCTACAGGCTTTACTTTCAAACCGGACCGCTTTGATAATTCCAATGCCTTGTTAAATGTGGAAACGCTGATTATCGCTTCTACTTTTGATTTAAAACCAGCAATAAAAGCGGAAGAATCGCCGATGGAATTCGGCGATGGCGGTTTTAGCGGTGGCGGATCGGGCGGAAGTTTTTAAAAAGGATAAGAAATCCGCAAATCAAAAATCCGGGATTTCTTATTTAGCTCCTTATGCTATTTTTTGTTTCAATACCTCAGCATCAATATCGCTGTGGGAAGCATCATATATTGCTTTTCCATTTTTAATCAGTACCAATTGCGGCGACTGGTGTTCCACTCCGAAACGTTGTGCTACCTCATTCGAAAGCGAACGATGTGCTAACAGATCCAGGAAATAAAGCTCCATCGCTGTTGCCGGCACGTCATATTCGTTTTCAAACTGCTTTAATGCCATTCTGCTGATACTGCAACGGGTGCTGTGTTTAAAAATAGCTACAGGCTTTTCAAAAGAAATCTTTTCAATTTCATCCAGAGGCGTTTCCTCTAAATACAGCCAATGTACTTTTGGAAGGGCTTCTTCCTTCTTGTTCTCCCCGAATAGTTTGTCTAAAAAACTCATGTTTTGTCCGATTTTGCGCCATTTTGACATTCAAATTCTCCAAACAGGAGCATAAAAACGCCAAATTGTCTTGTTTTGTTGTATTGGAATACAAATTGAAATATACCAACCAAAGTTAGAAAATAACGATCACAAACGACAAACAACATTTAAAAATATGAACTTTAATAATTTAACCATCAAATCGCAGGAAGCCCTGCAACAAGCGCAGCAAATTGCGCAGGGTTCAGGCCATCAGCAAATCGAGAACGAACATATCTTCAAAGGTATTCTTGAGGTTGATGAAAATGTAGCGCCATTCATTTTGAAAAAACTGAATGTGAATGTAAACCTGTTCAAACAAATTCTGGACAGTACGTTACAAAGCTTTCCTAAAGTTAGCGGAAGCGAATTAATGTTTTCCCGTGAAGCCGGAACAACATTGAATGAAGCAACCAACATTGCTAAAAAAATGAACGATGAATATGTTTCCATCGAACATTTACTGTTGGCAATTTTTAAATCAAAAAGTAAAATAGCGCAAATCCTGAAAGACCAGGGAGTAACCGAAAAAGGTCTGGAAAGTGCTATCAATGAAATCCGTAAAGGCGAACGGGTAACTTCTGCCTCGGCCGAAGAAACCTATAATGCCTTAAACAAATATGCCAAAAATTTAAACCAGCTGGCAAACGACGGGAAACTGGATCCGGTAATCGGGCGTGATGAAGAGATCCGCCGGGTATTACAGATTCTTTCCAGACGTACCAAAAACAATCCGATGCTGGTGGGAGAACCCGGAGTAGGTAAAACGGCTATAGCCGAAGGATTGGCACACCGTATCGTACAGGGCGACGTTCCGGAAAACTTAAAAAACAAAGTAGTCTATTCGTTAGACATGGGTGCTTTAATTGCCGGAGCAAAATACAAAGGTGAATTTGAAGAACGTTTAAAATCCGTTGTGAAAGAAGTAACCTCAGCAGAAGGGGATATTGTACTGTTCATTGACGAAATCCACACACTGGTTGGTGCCGGAGGCGGTGAAGGCGCAATGGACGCTGCCAATATCTTAAAACCGGCGTTGGCCCGTGGTGAATTAAGAGCTATTGGTGCGACAACTCTGGACGAATACCAGAAATATTTTGAAAAAGACAAAGCGTTAGAGCGTCGTTTCCAGAAAGTAATGGTAGACGAACCGGATACGGAAAGTGCGATCTCTATTTTGCGTGGTATCAAGGAAAAATATGAAACCCACCACAAAGTGCGTATCAAAGATGATGCAATCATTGCGGCGGTAGAACTGTCACAGCGTTATATCACCAACCGTTTCCTTCCGGATAAAGCGATTGACTTAATGGACGAAGCAGCATCCAAACTGCGAATGGAAATCAACTCCAAACCGGAGGAACTGGATGTACTGGACAGAAAGATCATGCAGCTGGAAATCGAAATTGAAGCGATCAAACGTGAAAATGACGAAAACAAATTAAAAATATTAGGATTGGATTTAGCCAATCTGAAAGAAGAACGCAACGAGATTTTCGCCAAATGGAAATCGGAAAAAGATGTTGTGGATAATATCCAGGCGACAAAACAGGAAATTGAAGACCTTAAAATGCAGGCAGAACGTGCAGAACGTGAAGGTGATTACGGTAAAGTAGCCGAGATCCGTTACGGAAAAAGCAAAGAAGCACAGGAACGTCTGGATGTTTTACAAAAACAATTACAGGAAAATCAATCCGGTCATTCGCTGATTAAAGAAGAGGTTACCCACGATGATATTGCCGAAGTGGTTGCCAAATGGACCGGAGTTCCGGTAACCAAAATGCTGCAAAGCGAGCGTGAGAAATTGCTGAAACTGGAAAACGAACTGCACAACAGAGTTGTCGGACAGGAAGAAGCAATCATTGCGATCAGTGATGCCGTTCGCCGAAGCCGTGCCGGATTACAGGATCCGAGAAAACCGATTGGTTCTTTCCTATTCCTGGGAACAACCGGTGTGGGTAAAACCGAATTGGCAAAAGCCCTGGCAGAATACCTGTTTGACGATGAAAATGCCATGACGCGTATCGATATGAGTGAATACCAGGAACGCCACAGTGTGAGTCGTTTGGTTGGTGCGCCTCCGGGATATGTGGGCTATGATGAAGGCGGTCAATTAACGGAAGCTGTTCGTAGAAAACCGTATTCGGTGGTTCTGCTGGATGAAATTGAAAAAGCCCATCCGGATACTTTCAACATCCTGTTACAGGTATTGGATGAAGGACGCCTAACAGACAACAAAGGACGTTTGGCCGATTTTAAAAACACGATCATCATCATGACTTCCAATATGGGAAGCCATATCATACAGGAAAAATTCGAAAACCTGAAAGGCAGTGTGGAAGCCGCTACGGAAGCTGCAAAAGTGGAAGTTTTAGGCTTGCTGAAACAAACCGTTCGTCCGGAGTTCATTAACCGTATCGACGAGATTGTAATGTTCACGCCTTTAAGCAATGCCGATATCCGTGAAATTGTTGGTCTGCAATTAAAAAGTGTCATTAAAATGCTGGCACAGCAGCACATCACGATGGATGCAACACCGGAAGCCATTGATTATCTGGCGGTAAAAGGTTATGATCCTCACTTTGGGGCACGTCCGGTAAAACGTGTGATCCAGAAAGAGGTCTTAAACGAATTATCCAAAGAAATCCTTGCCGGAAAAGTCGCTACCGACAGTATTATTTTACTGGACAGTTTCGATGGAAAATTAGTATTCCGCAATCAGACCGAATTAAAAGCGGATACGGAATAACCGTTACAAAAAATCTGAAATCAGTTCAGATTAACAATATAAAGTAGTTTTCATAATTACCCGTACAGGGTTGATTTTTTGGTTGGAAACACCGGTTCAGGATCTGAATCGGTGTTTTTTTATGGGGCAATCCAAAGTTTTTATAAATTGGTGCTTATTTTCATGTCATTATGCAATTAACGGAACGAGCCCGAAACTACCTCAGCACCCTCAAAAGAGATCCTGCCTGGATTACGGCAGCTGCGGCTGCAGAAAAGTATTTATCCAAATACCGGCTGACGGATTCCGGCCGGCTGCTGCATATCCAGCAGCAATATTCCGGTTATACTTTTACGGAATATGAAAATCAGGATTATACCGTCCGGCTCCGTTTTTTGTCGGATGTCATTATCGCTAAAAACAAAAAAATATACTATACCACGGTTAATGGCAAAGCCGCTTTCGCTATGGATAACGGAAAAGAAACTCCCGATTACCTGTTAACCGAAGATGGGGCTATCGCCTATTACGATGACGAAGCCTATACCCATTTCTGCCTGTATGAATCCGTTGAAGTCATGATTGAGATCTTAGCTCTGGAAAAAGCATACAGGCATTATGTAACAGCACCCGTAAAAGATTTACAAATAACGGATCTTGAAACCTTTAAAAACAACATGCACCGGCAGTATTCCTTTCTAAAAGAGTGTTCCGATAGCATTCAGCTTTACTGGCAGACCGATTTCGATATTATCTGCGTTGCCTATAACGCCTATGATGACGCCTATTCCCTGCACATCCGCAGTATCGGCAGTTATTATTCGGACCTTATTCTAAAACGGTTTATGGAAGATAATCTTTATATTTGAACAACATAATTTTGATTGATCCGATGATAAAACATCTTCTTATATTAAGCGTATTCGTAAACTCTTTGCTGGTTTATTCTCAAAACAAATCAACCAGTACTCAATTGGTCAACCGGTTTTCCAGTGCCAAATATATCGGTTTTCACGGCGAAAAAGTGCAGGAGTTTAATTACTCCGGCGGTACTATTCTTGCCGGAAAAACGAACTATGACATTGAGATGATCATCCATGGCCACAAACGAAAGTTCTGGTTTCCGTTTACCAAACAGGAAGCCGACAGCCTGAAAGCAAAAGATTCCATCCCGAAAACGGAAGTCATACCGGGGCTGAACACAGCAGTCAGCGACCGCTATTATTCTGAAAAAGTTACCTATACCCTGAAAGATAAAAAGTACACCGTGTACAAACACGTTGATTACAACTGCTACGACTCTTTATGCGGAAGCCGCCACGATCATATAACATTCCGTACCGGAATCACCTATTTCAGCCCGGATTACGGCTTGCTCTTTATCAGCCTGAACAACAACATGACGTTGGAAATACTGGTCAGCCTGAACGGCAAAGAAGCGCCAAAAGACCTGATCCTTGCCATTTTAAAAGAGAACAATATCAGTCCGGATATCCTTAAAAAGTATAAAAAAGCATAACTTTTATTTCCTAACTTCGTCATTACAACTTAAACTGCATACCCGATGAATACCATCAGTTATTTCGAAATTCAGGCTTCCGATACGGCAAAAGCCATTCAGTTTTATACCAATGTTTTCCAATGGAACATTATACGCGAAGAATCCGTTCCGTATGAATACTTCCGGATCGAAACCAACGGTACCATTCACGGCGGTCTTTTAAAACGTCCGGTAGCCGTGCCGCCAACAGGATGCGGTACCAATGCCTATACCTGTTCCCTGATAGTTGAAAACTTTGATAAAACAGCGGCTTTGATCCTGGAAAACGGCGGACAGGTGGCCATGCCTAAATTTGCAATACCGGGCAGATGCTGGCAGGGTTATTTTATCGATACCGACAACAACGTATTCGGAATATTTGAAGTGAATGAAAATGCCCGATAGTCCCGATATCTTTCTCCGTATCGAATCCCTGCCCGAAACAAAGCTTATCGGCAAACGGATGCAGATGTCTTTATCCGATAATAAAACGTTCCCGCTATGGAGCAGCTTTATGCCCCGGCGAAAGGAAATCCGGAACAACATCAATGCTGATCTTTTTTCGATGCAGGTCTATGATGGTCCTTTCAATTATAACCCGGATACCCTTTTTGAAAAATGGGCAGCCGTAGCTGTAACCGATTTCAATACGATACCGCACGACATGGAGGCCTTTACCCTGGCCGAAGGCTTGTATGCCGTATTTATTCATAAAGGCGCCGCCAATACCGGCCCGGTAACGTTCCGGTATATTTTTGAAACCTGGTTTCCCACATCCGGATACGCCCTTGACAACCGGCCTCATTTTGAGATTTTAGGAGCAAAATACAAAAACAATGCTCCCGATTCGGAAGAAGAAATCTGGATTCCGGTTAAAGCGGAACAATAGTTATCCGTAAATTTGCTGTTACTATGGAAGAGTTGTTGCAAAAAATGTCGGAATACTATCCCCTGTCGGAAACAACCAAAGCGGCATTACTTTCTTTATTTCAGCATAAGAAAATCAAAAAAAATGATTACCTGCTAAGGATCGGAGAAGTTCCGAAGCATTATTATTTTATCAACCAGGGACTACTCGCCTATTATTTTATTGCCAGTAACGGGGACAGCATTATCAAAAAATTCTTTGCCGAACATTCTTTAGTAGCTTCAACATCGGCAGTTATTCAGGAAACGCCCAGCCAGTTCGCTATTGTTGCGCTCGAAGATTGTGATTATATACAATTTCCGGCGGCAAAATTCAGAGCCTTATTTGATACCCACCACGATCTGGCGATGTTCCAGCTCCGGTATCTGGAAAAAAACTGGGTCGTTGCCAAAGAGAACCTCGAAATCTCGTTAAAATATGACACTGCCAAAGAACGCTACCTGCGCTTCTTAGAGGAATACAAAGCCATTCAAAACCGGATCAAACAACACCATATCGCTTCTTTCCTGGGAATCACCCCCACGCAGCTCAGCCGGATCCGAAAAGAATTAAGTTTATAAACCTCAACATATGTAAAGGCTTTACAATTGAAATCGCAGGAACTTTGCGGTAATACTAATTCAAATTATAAAGTCATGAAACATTTTTTCAGCTTTCTTCTTTTCCTGACAGGAATCACCATCCAGGCCAGTACAACCGAAACCATTAAGGTTTACAGCCCTTCGATGAAAAAGGAAATCAGCGTGATTGTAATATCGCCATCCGTTACCACACAGCTTTCCAACACGATTTACATTCTTCACGGTTACACCGGCAATCCGCAGCGAACTCTTGAAAAAGACATCCCGACACTGGTAAACCGTGCCGATAAGGAACAAACGATCTTTGTTTTGCCCGATGGCAACTACAACAGCTGGTATGTGAATAGTCCGGTAAATCAGGCTTCTCAGTACGAAACGTTTATCGGTTCGGAACTGGTAACCTATATCGACAAGCATTATCCAACGCTGAAAAACCGCAGCAACAGAGGGTTACTGGGTTGGAGCATGGGCGGATACGGCACGCTGTTGATCGGCAGTCAGTACAGCCAGACCTTTGGAATTTTAGGAAGCATCTGCGGTGCCCTGGATATTCGAACGTTCGGAAACGATTACCAGGTGGATAAAGTGTTGGGGTCAAAAGGCAAACTTTGGGAGCAATATGTCATCAGCAACCGAATAGCCTATTTTAAGACCAGCAACCAGCTGCTAATTCTGGACTGCGGTACCGAAGACCCCTTAATTACCCAAAACAGGACTTTCCACCAGCTGCTGACGGATCAGGCAATCCCACACGAATATATGGAACGTTTGGGCAAACACGACACCGCCTATTGGTCGGAAGCAGCGGAAATACAGCTTTTGTATTTTAACAGGTTTTTTAATGGAAAGTAACGGGGAAAGGGGAAAAGGAAAAAAGCAAGGGGGAAAAGGAAAAGGGAAAAGGGGAAAAGGCAAGGGGCAATGCAATGCAATGAAGCTGTCTGTTGCGGCTATTTCCTTAAAAAGTTGAGTCCTTTCCGGTATTGATCCATGATGTTCTTAAACAGTTCGCCACTGGAAGGTGGTGTTAAAACAATGGCGTCGGCTCCCGATTCGATGGCACTTTCAATACTGTCCATACTTTTTCCGCCGGTTGCCATAACCGGATAACCCGGAACGGCATAAGCGATATGCTCTAAGATTTTACTGGTGTTTTTTCCGCCGGTAATGTGAAAAATATCCACGCCCGCATCCACGCGGTCCTGAAACGAAAAATCGGCTACCGAAACACTGGAAATAATCGGTATGCTGATTTTTTTCCTGATGGCGGCGATATGCTCATTTTTAAAAGGCTGGTTAACAATAATCGCGGCAGCGCCCAATGCTTCCGCTTCTATGGCCATTCCAATTGCTACCTTCCCCTGTGTTAGTCCTCCTCCTACACCACAGATTACCGGTTTGTCTGAGAAGTCAATTAATGCCTTCATAATTTTTGGAGAAGGAGCAAAAGGATAAACTGCCAATACCGCATCGGCATCATTATTTTCAATCAGTGCCATATCCGTAGAAAACAACACCGATTTTATTGTTTTTCCGCCCAGGACGATTCCTTCACAAGCTTTCCCTATGATCTTTGGCGTACTAAGCGGCTTGTTTTCCTCCTTAGTCCGCCTGAAGAAAAGCCTCTGAAAAAAGGTCCTCGCTTTTGTTTCCCCATCCCAAATGGACAGTATATTGAAGTTGGTTTCCATCGTAATGTCGTTTTTTGATTACCGTAAAATTACCGTTTGAATGATCTCAAAAAATAACCTTGAAAGCATCCTGTTCAATTATGTAACATAACGAAGAAAAGATGTAGTAAAGCTGAATTCCTCATTATGCCGGTAACAGGAAACTAACTTTAAAAATTCACCTGTCAATATCAGGCAAATCCATCCTGTAAAAACGTCAGGAATTATACTTTTAGTATACACATTAACAAGATGTTATGATAAAAATAATATTATACCGCTGCTATAAAAAATAGTAGCCAGTGTCCTTACCGGCAAACAAAGCGCATTGGCAGTTGGATTAAAAAAAAACGGAACTTTGGCCGGGTTATCCTAAAAAACTGTTAATCCATCCGTATCATTCCCCTTATTTCTCAGGATAATGGTAAATTTATACTGCTTTTCAGTAGGCACTACTTTCAACATTCAAAACCGTTATCACATGATCAGAACAATAACTTCGGCTATTCTTTTTTTATGCACGTTATTAACTGCCAGCGCGCAGGGCATCAGCTTTGAGCCTGATCTTAACGGCGCACTCAGTAAAGCCAGAAAAGAAAACAAACTCCTGTTTATAGAATATTACAATTCCAATTGCACCGTATGCAAAACACTCGATCCGGTATTTAAAGAAGCCGCTATGGGTGATTTTTACAACAGTAATTTTGTGAACTACCGGATGAATACCGAGAACATGAAAAAGGAAGACAGTTTATACATTGCCAAATCCAAACTGCAGCTGGAAAGTGTTCCTTATTTTCTGTTTTTCGATACGGAAGACAATCTGGTACATTGTTCGGGTGCCAAACCGGATACGGATTACCTGATCAATGGGGTGGGAAAAATAGCCCTGAATCCGGAAGAACGCACCGGAAGTCTTGCCAAAAAATACAATTCCGGTGATAAAAGCGTGCGAACGCTCTACGCCTATTCCAACCTGGCACAGCTCTATAAAGACGACCGCCTGACCAAACGTCTTGCCGAAAATCTTTACGATGCTTTTCCAAAAGACCAGCTGGCGACCCAAAAAAGCTATACCATCATGAAAAATTGTGTCACTTCGATCGATAACGGATTTTTCACCTACTGGGCAAACAATACCGATAAGCTAAAGGGATTTGAAAAAGGTGCCAAAGAAGGCACCGAAATTAAAGTATTGCAGGATATTCTCTTAA